>JBGSVS010000100.1:0-3921 GCA_041752895.1 Tabrizicola sp. | reverse complement strand
GCAATGCGCGCCCCAGGTCAGCGCCAGGCGGCGGGCAGTGGACATAAGAGGCGTAAGCGCGAGGATCGCCACATGCGGGCGTTCGCGGGCGACAAGGCTGGCGGTGGTCCCGGTCTGGCTGAAGCAGCAGATCGCCTTGATATTGGTCGCCTCTGCGATTTCGCGCGCGGCGGCGACGATGCCATCGGCGACCGATTCGCGGCGCACCTGGCGGGAGGCCTCGATCACCGAGCGGTAGGTCGGGTCCTTCTCGACGCTCATCGCGACGTCGTTCATCGTGCGGACGGCCTCGACCGGGTATTTCCCGGCGGCGGATTCGGCCGACAGCATGATCGCATCGGCACCTTCGTAGATCGCCGTGGCGACGTCCGACACTTCGGCACGGGTCGGCACGGGCGATTCGATCATCGATTCCAGCATCTGGGTCGCGACGATCACCGGCTTGGCCGCAGCGCGGGCACCGCGCACCAGGCGCTTCTGGATCGGCGGAACCGAGGTCACCGGCAGTTCGACGCCAAGGTCGCCGCGCGCGACCATGATGCCGTCCGAGACTTGCAGGATGGCGTCATAAGCCTTCACGGCGGCGGGCTTTTCGATCTTGGACAGGATCGCGGCGCGACCCTTGGCGAGGCCTCGCGCTTCGATCACGTCTTCGGGGCGCTGGACGAAGGAAAGTGCCAGCCAGTCGACGCCAAGCTCACACACGAATTCCAGATCGCCACGGTCCTTTTCGGACAAAGCGGCGACGGGCAGGACCACGTCGGGCACGTTCACACCCTTGCGGTTCGAGATCGTGCCACCGACTTCCACCGTGCAATCGGCGAAGTCCTTGCCGCAGGCGTTTACATGCAGGCGGATCTTGCCGTCGTTGACCAGAAGCGAGGTCCCGGCTTCCAGTGCTGCGAAAATCTCTGGATGCGGCAGGTTTACGCGATTGACGTCGCCGGGTGCGGCCGACAGGTCCATGCGGAACTTGGCACCTTCGACCAACTCCTCGGACCCGTTGGCGAAGACGCCGACACGCAGCTTCGGGCCCTGCAGGTCGGCAAGGATGCCGATCGGGCGGCCAAGGTCCTTTTCGACCTGGCGGATGATCTCGTGCCGCTTGGCGATGTCGTCATGGGTGCCGTGGCTCATGTTCAGGCGGAACACGTCGGCTCCGGCCTCGAACAAGGCACGGATCATCTCGTAGGTCGACGAGGCGGGGCCAAGCGTGGCCACAATCTTCACGTTGCGGTGACGGCGCATTGCCATCCTCCTGCTATAAAATTCCGGTTCATGTGGGCCGAGGGCGTTATGGCGCAATCCGATCCGTCCCGCAACGCTTTCCGGTCGTGCCTTGCTGGCGTCTTTTGGCGATCCCTCGTAAAACCTTTGCAACAGGCGGACGGGGACTGCGGCGTGGCATTCAGGATCGAAGGGGAAGACCGCAAAGGCCGCTGGCTGGTGACCTGCGACCATGCGTCGAACCGGGTGCCTATTTGGGTGAACGGGGGCGATCTGGGCATCCCCGAGGCGGACATGGCGCGCCATATCGCCTGGGATGTGGGCGCGGCGGGGGTGGCCTCTGCCTTGGGGCGTCATCTGGATAGCCCGGTGATCCTGTCGGACTTCAGCCGTCTGGTGATCGACCCCAACCGGGGCGAGGATGACCCGACGCTGGTGATGAAGCTGTATGACGGGACGATCATCCCGGCCAACCGGCACATCGGGCCGGAGGGGGTAGAGGAGCGGCTGGACCGGCTATACCGGCCCTACCACGCGGCCTATGCGCGGCTGGCTGCCTTGCGGCCGGACCGGATGATCGTGGCGGTGCATTCCTTCACGCCCTGCCTGCGCGGCCGCGCGCCCCGGCCCTGGCATGTCGGGGTGCTGTATTCCCATCTGGACGAGAGATTCTCCAAGCCGCTGATTGCGCGGCTGTTGGCCGAGACGGACCTTACCATCGGCGACAACGAACCCTATTCGGGTCACCTGCCGGGGGACGCCATAGATCGCCATGCCTTGCGGCTGGGCCGGCACAACACGTTGATCGAGGTCAGGAACGACCTGATCGCCACGCCAGCCGAGCAGGCGCATTGGGCGGCTCGGCTGGCAGTGATCCTGACCGAGGTGCTGGCTGATCTGGGGGCATAAGGCCTGGTCGATCAGCTAGCGACCAAGTCACGCCGGGGCGCGGCTGTAGCCCATCAGGTCGACCACAACGATCCCGAGGAACAGCACCACCCCGACCAAAGCCAGAAGCGAGCCCGCGATCACCAGCGGGAAGTAGGCGTGATCCCCACCGTGCAGATAAAGTGCCAAGCCCGCGCCCATGATCGCAGCCCCTGCGGCCCCGGTCAGGGCCTGGGTCCAGCCAAGCCACCCGGTGCTGCGCCCGAACGACCGATGGTAAAGCCCATAAAGCGCCATGGTGACCCAGCCCAGCAGGTTCAGGTGTGCATGGGCCGGGGCGATGGTGAAGTCCTGCAGGATCCCCATGACTATGCCCGCGATCATGCCCAGAAGCGCACTTAGCCCGGCGAAGACGAAGCAGAACGCGCTGATGGTCAAGTTCCTGGCCGGTCTGCGCAGGATACCGCTTGGCAGGCGGTAGGCCGGCGGATGCTCCTGTCCCGGCACGTCGATTGAGTAGGGAGAGACTTGGCCTCCGATTGGTCGCATCATCCTGCCCCCCCTCATCCTGCGAATCCGCCGGCCTGAAGCCAGTCGGTTTCCTCAACCGTCGAGGCACGGCCAAGGATCGCATTCCGGTGCGGAAAGCGGCCGAAGCGGGCGATGATGTCGCGGTGTCCTTGCGCGTGATCCGGCGTGGGGGCGGGCAAGTTGGCGCAATGCGCCACCGCCCGGTCCTGGTCGGCCAGATGTTCGGAATGCCCGAACGGCAGGTAAAGGAACACACGCAGCGCCGGATCGATGGCGTTGTCATGCCCAAGCTCAAGCGCTGCATCCGCGGCGATCCTGGCCAGGGGATCGGTGTCATACATCCGCGGCGTGCCCCGGAAGGCATTGCGGGGATACTGATCCAGAAGGAGGACCAGCGACAGGGCACCTTCGGGCGTGGCAAGCCAGGGCATGAGCTCGCCCCGTCCGGCCGCGCCGTGCTGAACCGCAAAGGCCTCGCGGAAGCGGGCGTCGAAGGCGGGGTCCTTGCCGAACCAGACCGCATGGCCGAGAGGCGCCCAGAATGCGGTGACGGCCTCGGGGGCTGAAAGATGCGCGCGCAGGCGCTGGTGCAGGGTGGTGTCAAAAAACATCGCGAAACCTTCTTGTTGAATGGGCGGAAAGCGCCTGTTGCGTCAGGGGTGCAGCACGTCGTGCAACGGCTCGAACGTCAGTTTGGGGTGGATGCCATCGGGCAGGTTCGGCGCGATGGTCGAGGCGAAGAACCGCGCAGCGTCTTCGCGCGAGGTCCAGATCTCGATCACGCGCCAGCCGCCCTCCAACGGGTGCGAAGCGTGCATGAGGAACCCCTGCGCCCGTTTCAGGGCGGGGGATACGGTGTGGAAAAGGCCGTCATACCCTTCGAAGGTCTGACCGGCGACGTCCGAGATCATGAGGACTGCCATGGCTGTGCTCCTTGGTTGGATCGCCGGGGCAGAAAGTTGCCATGGCGATGCGAGGCACCCCTATCGCGGTATCATCCTGCTGAATCCAGTGATACGATTTCACTGATATGCTGAATCAGATTGACCTTTCGCGCACCGACCTCAACCTCCTCGTCCTGTTCGAGACGGTGCTGGACAAGCGCAACGTGGGTCTGGCGGCGGCGGCGTTGAACCTGTCGCCCTCGGCGGTGAGCCACGGGCTGGGGCGGTTGCGGCGGCTTTTGAACGACCCCTTGTTCCTGCGCACCCCACGCGGCGTGGTGCCGACCGACCGTGCGCTTAAGCTTGCGCCGCAGATCGCCGAGGTCCTGCA
>JBGSVS010000099.1:0-3201 GCA_041752895.1 Tabrizicola sp. | reverse complement strand
GCCCCGGTGAAGGCCGCAGCCCCCGCCCAGTCGCCCCGCCCCTCGGCTTCCAAGGCCGCCTGCAGATGCTCCTCGGCACTCCAGGGACCGGTGGTGTGCTGCCGCCCTAGGCCCAGCGCCTGCTCGAACGCGGGCTGGACGTCCCAATCCTGCAGAAACGCAATCTCGCCCCGCCGCGCCTTGGCCGCCTCCTGCACAGCGGCATCCGCCTCGATCACATAGGCCGAATAGGCCCCCGCGAAGAACGCGCCCGCGCCCGGGTTGTTCTTCACGAAACAGGACCCGTTCAGCGTGTTGAAGACATAGGCCGTGCAGCGCGCGTTGGTCAGACAGGCGCGCTCGCAGGCCTCGATCGTGGTGTCGAAGACGCTGGCGACATCGCCTCCGGGCAAGTCCTGGTCCTGGGTCACGACAAACCGCCGCTCGGGGATCAGATCCTGCGCCAGGGCCGCTCCGGCCCAAAGCAGAAGTGCCGCCGCCGTCGCCGCTTTCAGAAACCCACGCATCGAAATATCTCCCTGACCGATTGGCCCAACCGTTTGACCCGACTGTCGCATGGCCCGGCCCGCGCATGCAAGCGCAGCCGACCTTTAACCGGACCCTTCAGCGTTAAGCCTTGGTTCATCTTGATACGCGAGGGTAGTCGCGAAAACCGGATGTGCGGCGATACCTGTCCCCGGCATCTATCGCGGTGACTGGACGGGAAAAAGGCAAGAAATGTCGACTGGGCAAGCATGGATCTGACCGAACGCCTGGTTCGCGAACGGCGCGCAAGGCTTGCGGCTGAACGGCTGCTGGACCAGAAGGGCCGCGAACTATTTGCGGCCAACGAAAAGCTGGCGATTCACGCACGGTCCCTGTCCGACCAGATCGTCGAACAGCGCCAGGTGGTAAGGTCCGCCCTGACCGAGGCTGAGCTTCTAAAGGACCAGAACACCCGCTTTGTCCAGGATCTGGATCGCGCCCATACCGCCGCCGTGATGGCCGAACGCCGGCTTTGGGATGCGATCAACACCATCCAGGACGGGTTCGCCGTCTTCGATTCCGCGCTGCGTCTCGCCACCGCGAACGAGGCCTACCTTGGCTGGTCCACCCAGCTTCCCGTCGCCCCCGGCATCGCCTACGGCGACCTTCTCGACATCTTCACCCGCACGATGCTCGACCTTGGCGATGAGACGGCCGAAGATTTCATCGCCCGGATGCTGGCCCGGATCGAGGTTGACCCGATCGAGCCTGTCACCCTGAAATTGAAGAACGGCACCTGGATCAAGCTTCAGGACCGGCGCGCGAACGATGGCGGGATCGTCTCGCTTGCCATCGACATCACCGAACAGATGCGGATCTGGGCAGCCATTGACGTGCTGCCCGACGGCTTTGTCCTTTTTGACCGGGAGGAACGACTATTGGCCTGCAACCAGCGTTACCGTGACATGTTCCCCGACAGCGCCCCGGCCATGCAGCCCGGCGTGACGTTCGAAGAACTTCTGCGCCACGGCCTGAAAAACAGCCACGTCCCCGACGCCATCGGGCGTGAGGAAGACTGGCTTTCCGAACGCCTCGCGCATTTCCGCGCCGCCGACACCATCGAAGAGAACACTCTCGCCAATGGCCGCGTGATCCTCGAATCGGACCACGTCACGCCCGATGGCGGCCGCGTGGGTCTGCGCACCGACATCACCGCGATGCGCGACCAGCAGGGGCAGCTTGAAGCCGCCCGCAAGGCCGCCGAGGCTGCGAACCGCGCCAAGTCGGCTTTCCTTGCCAACATGAGCCATGAGATCAGGACGCCCATGAACGGCGTCGTCGGCATGGCGGAACTCTTGTGCGACACCGCTCTGACCGAAGAACAGCGCCTGTTCGCCGAAACGATCCGCTCCTCGGGTGAGGCGCTTTTGGTCATCATCAACGACATCCTCGACTACTCCAAGATCGAGGCTGAGCGTCTGACCCTACGCCCCGAACCCTTCGACCTGGAACGCACGATCCACGAAGTGACGATGCTTCTCCAGCCCCGCGCGCGGGAAAAGGGCATCGACCTGATGATCGACTTCGACATGTTCCTGCCGACCCGCTTTGTCGGCGATCCGGGCCGCTTGCGGCAGGTGCTGACCAACCTCATCGGCAATGCGGTGAAGTTCACCGAAACGGGCCATGTCCTGACCCGCGTCGTCGGCGTGGATGAGGCGGACGGCAGCCAGACACTGCATGTCACGGTGGAAGACACCGGCATCGGCATCGCACCAGACTACCTTGACCACATCTTCGGCGAATTCAACCAGGTCGAGGACGAACAGAACCGCAAGTTCGAAGGCACCGGCCTTGGCCTTGCCATCACCCGCCGCCTGATCGAACACATGGGCGGTGCGGTCTGGGTCGACAGCGACTTCGGCAAGGGCTCAAGCTTCGGGTTCCGCGTCTCCCTGCCGGTGGCCGAAGCGGCTGGGCCGACGCAGGTTCCGGTCGCGATCAAGCGGGTGATTGCCGTCGATGACCAGTTCATCAACCGCACCATCCTGGAACGCCAGCTTGCCCCCTGCGGGATCGAGGTGACGCTCTGCCGCTCGGGCGCGGAAGTGCTGGAGAAGCTCGCCACCGACGCGGATTACGACGTGGTCCTGACCGATCACGCCATGCCGGAAATGGACGGGGTGCAGCTCTTGGACGCGATCCGCGTCGCGGGCCACCAGATGCCGGTGATGCTGCTGTCGTCGAACCCGACCGGCCTTGGAAACCTTTCCAACGACTTTGCCGCGATCCTGCAGAAGCCGATCCTGCGCTCGGACCTTTACCGTCACTTGCAGGGCCTGACCGCGCCCGCTGCCGTCGAAGCCGTGGCCGAGGCTCCCGCAGCGCCGGTCGACCTGCGCCAGATGCGGGTCCTTGCGGCGGAAGACAACCGGACCAACCAGCTCGTCTTCCAGAAGATGGTGCGCGACATGGACATCGACCTGCGCTTTGCCGACAACGGCCGCATCGCGGTCGAGATGTTCCAGGATTTCCAACCGGACCTGATCTTCATGGACATCTCGATGCCCGAGATGGACGGGAAAGAGGCGTCCCGCGCGATCCGGGCCTTGGGGGCGAAGGTGCCCATCGTGGCGCTGACTGCGCATGCGATGGACGGCGACAGCGACGCGATCCTCGCCGCCGGGATCGACCGCTACCTCACAAAGCCCCTGCGCAAGGCCGCCATCGAGGGCG
>JBGSVS010000098.1:0-7559 GCA_041752895.1 Tabrizicola sp. | reverse complement strand
GGCGAACACGCCGGGGGCTTCGGCGATTTCGCGCTGCATGTGCTGGCCCGCGGTCGGGGGGAGGTCGGTCATCTGGTGCTTCCGGTGGCCCCCCACCCCCGGCCCCTGCCCAAGGAGGGGGAGGGGAGGCGCTTGGGGTGGCGGGTGTTTGTGGTCGGATGCGGTGCGCGGGTGGTGCGTGCGGAGCCTCCGGCGGGGATATTTGGGCAAAGATGAAAGGGCGGGATCGTGTACGCGGGATGCGGGGCTGCAGCGCCTTGGGCGATGGGGGAGCCTCCGGCGGGGATATTTGCGCCAGTATGAAAGGCTGGGTGGGTCATTGGCGCAGGCCGTGCGTGTCGAGTTCGGCCCAGGTGTCGGAGAGGTTGACGACCTGGCCAGTGGTGCGGGCTTGGTCGAGGGCGAGGGCGGCGATGCCGGCCTCCATCGCGTCGAGGATCGAGACGGGGAGGCTTTGGGCCTGCCCGCGCAGGTAGGCGGTGATGTCGCGGCACATCAGTTGGTCGGCGCCGTAATGCGCGCCCTTCATCGCGGTGCCTTGCGTGTAGTCATGGTCGGCAAGGCGGCGGCCATCGCGGGCGGTGATCTTCAGGAAGCCGCGCACGAAGTCGCCTTCGGCCATGCCATGCGTGCCCATGACGCAGAAACGGCGGTGCTCGTCGGGGGTGTTGAGGTTGGTGTGGAAGGCGAGGGAAGCGCCGGTTTCATACTGCAGGATCGCGGTCTGGTAGTCGATGATGTCGCCGTCGGAGTTGAACGGGTCGTCGGCCGCTTCCCAGACGGATTTTTTGAGGTGAAAGATTTCGGCCTCGGCATTGGACTTCGGCGCATTGGCGGGGACAAAGCTTTTCCGCCCGCCGAAGCTGGCGACACGTTGGGGGCGGGACCCCGTGACCATGTTGTAGATATCGAGGTCGTGGCAGCATTTCTCCAGCATGAAGCCGCCGGCAAGATCGGTGCGGCGGCGCCAGTCGCGCATGAAAAAGGCGCCGTGGTAGGGGGCGATGTGTTCGTTGGCCTCCAACGAGGTGATGTCGCCGAGCCAGCCTTGGGCCATGGCCGCGCGGAGGTCGACCATGTGCTGCGAGTAACGCAGGACGAGGCCGACCATGGCGCGGGTTGCCCCGCCGTGTTTGGCCAGAAGGCGGGCGAGTTCGAGGGTCTCCTCGATCGAGACGACGACGGGTTTTTCGGTGAAGACCTGCACGCCCGCCTCCAGCCCCAGACGGATCTGGTCGAGGTGATAGACGTTCGGCGAGAAGACGCAGTAGAGGTCGGGCTTTGCGTCCGACAGCATCGCCTCGACCGACGGATAGCGGGGGGTATCGGTGCCGATCATCTCAAGATGGGTGGGCTGGGGGTCGTAGTAGCCGACGATCTTGGCTTCGGGCATTTCCTCGCGAAGCGTGGTCAAGACGTGACCGGCCCGCAGGCCGATGCCTGAGGTGACGATGCGCATCGGTAGTCTCCTTCTTCAGGCGGCGAGCGCGGGGGCCTGCCGCCGCCGCATCACGCGGCCTTGGGTGTCGAAAACATGGGCGTCAGCAGGGCTGAAGGTCAGGCCGACCTCCTCGCCTTCATGGACGGTGGTGTCGCCGGACAGGGCGGCGCAAAGCTTCAGCCCGTCGGTCATCTGGCCGTAGGCAATGGCGGTGCCGCCAAGGCGTTCAAGGACGCGAAGATGCATCGCGATGCCCTGGCCGAGGTGCAGGTTTTCGGGGCGGATGCCGACGTCGACAGTGTCGCCGGTCTTGGCGGTCGTGGTCTCGACCGGCAGGGTCATCCGGGTGCCGCCGTGGAATTCGACCGCAAGACCCTCGGCCCCGGTGCCGAGGACTTTGGCGGGCAGGAGGTTCATGTTGGGCTGGCCGATGAAGGTGGCGACGAAGCGGGTGGCGGGGTGGTGGTAGAGCTCCATCGGGGTGCCGAACTGCTCGATCCGGCCCTTGTTGAGGACGACAATACGGTGGGCCATCGTCATCGCCTCGATCTGGTCGTGGGTGACGTAGACCATCGTCGCGTCGAGGTCGCGTTGCAGGGCGGAAAGTTCGACCCGCATCTCGCCGCGAAGGGCGGCGTCGAGGTTGGAGAGGGGTTCGTCGAAGAGGAAGACCTTGGGGTTCCGGACGATGCTGCGCCCGATGGCGACGCGCTGGCGTTGGCCTCCCGAAAGTTGGCCGGGTTTCAGGGGGAGCTTTTCGGTCAGCTGCAGGATTTCGGCGGCGCGGCCGACTTTCTGTCTGACCTCGGCCTCTGGCAGGCGGGCGACGCGGAGGGGGAATGCGATGTTCTCGAAGACCGAGAGGTGGGGGTAAAGCGCGTAGCTTTGGAAGACCATCGCGATGCCGCGGTCCACGGGGGCGGCGGCGGAGACGTCGGTGCCGTCGATCACGATGCGACCGGAGGTCGAGGCCTCCAGCCCCGCGATGATGCGCAGAAGCGTGGACTTGCCGCAGCCCGAGGGGCCGACGAAGACGACGAACTCCTTGTCGCGGATCGCCAAGTCGATGCCGTGCAGCACCTGGGCGGTGCCGAAGGATTTCGTGATGCCTTGAAGGTCAAGCGTGGCCATGCGGGGCGGTCCTTTGGAGGGAGAGGGGGGCGCGAGAAACCCGCGCCCCCGGTTTCAAGATCAGCGGACGGCAGCCAGTTCGACGCCGGCCTGCGTGACCAGTTCATCGACGGTGCCATCTTCCAGCATGATGCCCTGGATCATGTTGGTGAAGACGGCCTGCAGCGCCTTGAAGTCTTCGACCATCGGCTAGGGTCCGCCGGTCGAGATGCCCGCGACGAAGATCGGCCAGTTGCCCTGCTTGTAGTAGGCATCGGTCTTGCCCAGCTTTTCGTAGTCGAGGATCGGGGTCAGGCCCCAGGTGCTGTCGAGGTCATACTGCGCGTCGCCCGAGGTGAGCGCCTTGGCCAGCTTGGTTGCCAGTTCCTCGTTCCCGGTGCCCTTGAAGACGGCCAGCGAGTCGGTGATGAGGATGGTGCCCGAGGGACCCGAGGGGCCAGCCGGGATCGGGGCAACGATCTGCGTCGGGACCTTTTCCTTGTGCTGGCCTTCGCCCCAGGGACCCGAGACATACATCGCGATCTGGCCGTCGTTGAAGAGGTCCTTCATCTGGTCGCGTTCCCACTCGGTCGGGCCGGACTGCATGTAGGGCAGAAGGTCTGCATAAAGCTGCAGGGTTTCGCGGGTCTGCTGGCTGTCAAGCGCGGGGGTGCCGTCGTCGTTGTAGACCTTGCCGCCGTTCGAATAGAGGAAGTCGAGGAACATGTGCATCGTGTTGTCGAAGTCCTTGCCCGCGATGCCGATGCCAGCGGCGTCGGTGTTGTCGGTCACAGTCTTCGCCAGCGTCACAAGGTCAGCCCAGGTCGCGGGGGCTTTGCATTCAGCCCCGGCAGCCGTGACCACGGCGCAGTTGATGTACAAAGCCTTGGTCGAGAAGGCGTGGGGGATGCCCCAGTACTGGCCGCCGTTGGTGACGGTTTTCAGGACGCCGGGCTGGTAAGCGCCCTCTTCTTCAGGCGTGAAGGTCACGGGAACGATCAGGTCGTTCTTTGCCAGCTGACGCAGCGTGCGCGAGCCCATATAGGCCACGTCCGGCGGGTCACCGGCGGCGGCAAGCTGCATCGACTTGTCCTGGCAGGTGCCCCATTCCACCGCTTCCATCTTCACGGTGACACCGGCGTTGTCGGCCTGGAACTTGTCGATCACGACCTGGTCGGCCGGGCGCACTTCACCGCCGCACATGATGAAGTGCAGCTCTTGTGCCTGGGCCGAGAGGGCCGAGCCGGCCATCAGGCCTGCTGCGACCGTAAGTGTTTTGAAGTGGGTCATGCGTAGTCTCCCTTGGTTGGACGTTTTGTGGTTGGTCATTCTTTCACCGCGCCGGCGGTCAGCCCGGCGACGAGGTATTTCTGCAGGAACATGAAGACGAGAAGCACCGGGGCGATGCCGGTCAGTGCGGCTGCCATCAACTCGTTCCAGGTGGTGTCCTGATAGCCGACGAATTCGTAAAGCCCGGCGGGCAGCGGCTGAATTTCGCGGACGTTGTTGAAGGTAATCGCAAAGAGATACTGCTGGGCATAGGCGCCGATGAAGACGGCAGTGCCGACGACGATCAGTCCCGGGACGGCAAGCGGGATCACCACGCGGCGGAGTGTGTAGAGGCGGGAGGCGCCGTCGACAAAAGCGGCTTCCTCCAGTTCCCGAGGGATCTTTTCGAGATAGGATCGAAGGAGCCAGATGCCGGTTGGGATCAGGAATGCCACGCCTGGGATAATCATTGCCCAATAAGTGTTTAGCAGGGAAAGAGTCCGGAAAACCCGGTAAAGCGGGATCAGGAGGACCGCGCCGGTGAACATGTTCACGGCCAGGAACCCGCCCAGCGACAGGGCCTTGAACGGGAAGTCGAGGCGCGCATAGGCGTAGGCGGCGGGGATGACGACGATCATGGTGACCACGGTCACTGCGCTGGCGATGAAGATCGAGTTGAAGATATAGCGGCCCAGAAGCGGGACCGTGGTCCACATGTCGCGGTAGGCCTGCAGGCTGAAATCGTCCGACCACCAGCTGAAATCGGCGGTCATCAGGTGGCTCATCGGGCGCAATGAGACGCGGATCATCTCGATGAAGGGCATCAGGATGAAGAGGAGGAAGACGAAGGTGGCGAAGTAGACGCCGATCTTTTGCAGGAGTGTCAGACGGTCGATCATCATTTCGCCCCGTAATGCCGGTTCACGCGGTTCAGGAACCACAGGTAGAAGAGCGAGAAGGTGGCGAGGAGGACCACGATCACCACCGCCCGCGCCGCCCCTTCGCCGAAGCGCTGAGAGGAGATCGCGACCTTGTAGGTGTCGATGATCAGGGTGGTGGTCGCCCCGCGCGGGCCGCCTTCGGTGAGGATCCAGATGATTTCAAAGCTGTTGAAGGTCCAGATCGCGGAGAGGAGCGCCATGGAAACGATCACCGGCATGATCTGGGGAATGGTGATGCGGCGGAAACGATACCAGCGGCTGGCACCGTCGACCCAGGCGGCCTCATACAGGTCCTTCGAGACGCCTTGCATGGCGGCGAGGAAGAAGAGCGTGACCATCGGCGTGCCGACCCAGACATCCGTGACGATGGCCGAATAGAAGGCCGAGGTCTTGGTGGCGAGCAGGGCGACCCGGTCCTGAACCAGGCCAAATTCTTGCAGAAGGCCCGAGATCAGGCCGAAGTAGCCGTTGTACATCCATTTCCAGCCGATAACCCCGATGGCCACGGGGATGACCCAAGGCGGCATCACGAGGACACGGAACAGGGCCTTGCCAGGGATCGCGGCGTTCAGCAGGCTTGCCCCGATCAGCCCGACGATCAGCTTCAGGCTGACGGCCAGCGCCATCCAGTAGAAGGTGCGGCCCACGGTCTGCCAGAACTTCGGATCAGCGAAGAGGGCCGCGTAGTTGGCGACGCCGACGAAGTTCTCTCCGCCGAGGGTGGCGTCGGTGAAGGACAGGCGGATCGTTTCGACCAAAGGCCAGACGACAATGACCAGGATGAAGATCATCGCGGGAGCGATCAGCGCCCAGGCAAAGGCGCGGTCCGAAAGTTGACGCCGCTGCATCCGGTCTGGTGCGGCCCCTTCGGCGACAAGCGTCATGCGGTTCCCCCTGTTCTACCTTGGGCCACCTGGCAGGGCGGCACGGATCGAATCATCGTGTTGAGCCAACGATACCAAAAAAGTGAGACAATGCTACCATCATAATACCAAAGGCACGAAAAAACCGGACCTCTCGCCGATTTTCCTTGTTTTCTGGGGTGCTTCTGGTTCATCTTTACTGAAATCGATGGGATTGGTCTTATCGAAATAATACCAAACCGGGGGCTTCCGATGGAGGACGACCTGACCCTGTTCCGCCCCGACGCCTGGTTCCGCGCCGCGCGGGGGCCGCGGTATGAGCAGCTTTACCGCCACCTTTCGGCGGCCATCGCGGCGGGGGAACTGCCGCCTGAGGCTCAACTGCCGCCAGAACGCGAGCTGGCGCTGATCGCCGATGTCAGCCGCGTCACGGTGCGCAAGGCGGTCAGCCAACTGGTCGAGGACGGGGTGCTGGAGCAGCGGCGCGGGGCGGGCACCTTCGTCAAGCCGCCCAAGTCGAAGATCGAACAGTCGCTGTCGGCCCTTCTGTCCTTCACCGACTACATGCGCCAACGCGGCAAGACCTCGTCCAGCCGCATCCTGCGCCGGGGACTGTTCCTGCCGACCCCGGACGAGACGATGTCGCTGGGCCTGTCGGCGGGCGAAAGGGTTGCGCGCGTGGAACGGTTGCGCTTTGCCGATGACACGCCCTTGGCGCTGGAATGGTCGTCGCTTCCGACGGATGTGCTGCCCGACCCCGAGGCGGTGGAGACCTCGCTTTATGACGTGCTGCGCGCCTCGGGGAAAGCGCCGACGCGGGCGGTGCAGAGGATCACGGCGGTCAACCTGACGGCGGCGGATGCCAAGCTGTTGCTGCTCCCCGAGGGGGCTGCGGTCCTGCGGATCGACCGGACGGCCTATCTGCCGGTCGGTCGGCCCATCGAGTTCACCCGCGGGTTATACCGCAGCGACATCTATGATTTTATAGCCGAATTGAGGCTGGATACTCCATGAACCTGACCTTCCGAACCTGGATCGACGGGCGGGAGGTCCGCTGCCTGATCGGCACGGACCGCCCATTGGCTGCGCCGGTGTTGTGCTTTTCGATGATGGCCGCGCCGAAGGTGATTGCGGGCGGTACGATGGTGCGGCGGGTCGCGGGATACGCCGAGGTGGCGCTGCCGGACCTTGCGGCTGGGGCAGAGCACGAGGTGGTGCTGGAGCACGCGCACAAGGAATTCGAGCCGAGGAACCGCGCCTGGTTGCCGCTGGGGGCTTACCTTCGGGTGGGGAGGGAGTGCCTGCCCTTGCCGCCAGGTAACGACCTTGGGCTGCGGGAGGTGGAGGGTCCGCCCGCACCCGCACTTGCGGCGGATCGTTTGCCTCTGGTGCCGCAGCCGACGGAGTGGCGGCCATCGGGCGCCGTGATGGAGTTTGCGGCCCTTGTCCCGATTGTGGGCCTTGGCGGGGTGCAAGACCTGACCGGACGGCTCGGCCTCTCTCCGATCCTTGCTCCGGGCGGCCTTGCGCTGAAGGTCAGCGAGGACGCCGCGCTGGGCGAAGAGGGCTACCGCCTGACCATTGACCCTGCGGGCCTTTCAGTCGCGGTCGGTGGCACGGCGGGCCTCCATTACGCCGGAATAACGCTGCTGACCCTGCGCGAGACCTGCAACGGCCTGCTGCCCTGTGGGGTGATCACCGACACGCCCCGCTTTGGCTATCGCGGCCAACACCTCGATTGCGCGCGGCATTTCTTCGGGGTCGACTTCATCCTGCGGCTGCTGGACCTGATGGCGCTTCTGAAACTGAACCGCTTCCACTGGCATTTCGCTGATGATGAGGCGTTCCGGCTGGAGGTGGATACCCAGCCGCTCCTCTGGCAGCGGACGGCCTTCCGGGGCGAGGGCGAGCTGGTGCCGGGTGTCTTCGGCGGCG
>JBGSVS010000097.1:0-2908 GCA_041752895.1 Tabrizicola sp. | reverse complement strand
GATCGACGGCAAGGATGCGCAGCGCGAGGGAAAGGCGCGCCCAGGTCATCAGGCGAGGGTTTCGCTGACGGCGCGGGCGACGCGGTCCGAGGCCCCGGCCTCATCCAGCGGATCGCGGCGGAGGCGGTGGCCGAGGGACATGGCAGCGATGCGACGGAGGTGGTCGCGGGTGACCTTCGGGGCAGCCTCGCTGGCGGCTACAGCCCTTGCGGCGCGGAGGAGGGTCAACTCGCCCCGCACACCGTCGGAGCCGAGCGCGATACAAAGGGCGGCACAGTCTTCCAGCGTGGCGCGGGGTGTCTGCACCTTGGGCAGTGCGGCCCGGGCCTTCAGGATGGTGGCGCGTAGGTCGGCTTCGGCCTGGCCCCAGGTGGCGGCGAAGGCGATGGGGTCGGCCTCGTAAGCCTCACGCCGCAGGACGACTTCGACGCGGGTGGCGATGTCGCGGGGGGAGCGGACCTCGACCGACAGGCCGAAACGGTCAAGGAGTTGGGGCCTAAGATCGCCTTCCTCGGGGTTGCCGGAGCCGACGAGGACAAAGCGGGCGGGGTGGCGGATCGAAAGGCCGTCACGTTCGACGACATTCTCGCCAGACTGGGCCACATCGAGGAGGAGGTCGACGATGTGGTCTTCGAGAAGGTTCACTTCGTCGATGTAGAGATAGCCCCGGTTGGCGCGGGCAAGAAGGCCGGGCTCGAACGCTTTCACCCCTTGGGCGATGGCGCGTTCAACGTCCAACGCGCCGGTGACGCGGTCTTCCGACACGCCGAGAGGGAGGTCGACAACGGGGGTTGGTTTGTCGATGACGGATGCGTCGGTGATCGCGGCCCAAGGCGGGCATTGGGCGGGATCGGCGCTGTTCACCGGGCAGGATTTCACGGCGCGGATGGGGGGCAGGAGGGCGGCAAGGCCACGAACGGCGGTGGATTTGCCGGTGCCCCGGTCGCCGAAGACGAGGACGCCGCCGATCGACGGGTCGATGGCGGTGAGGACCATCGCAAGGCGCATGTCGTCCTGGCCGACGATGGCGGTGAAGGGGAAGGGCGGTTTCGTGCCGCTGGCGGCCTGGGCGGGGGCTTTCCGGTCACGGTGAAGCGCGGTCATGCGGCGTGCCTTTCTGTGTCCCGAGGCTGTGCCAGGGGGTCGGAACCGTTCCACTTTCCTTGCGTTTCAAGGACATGGAAGCGGGCGTAAAATTCCTCGGCGAACCAGCCGTTGTCACGGGCGGCCTTCATCGCAGCGGCATGGGGGCCTATTTGGCGGGCAAACTCGGCCATGCGGGCGGCGTCGGGCCAGATCGAGAAGGTGACCTGGTGGAGAAGGGGAACCTCGCCGATGCCGATCTTGAAGAGGACATTCTGGTCGGCACCGATGCGGGCCGAGATGTCGGGGACGCGGCGCCAGAAGGCAGGGGCATGCCGGGGTTTGACCGTGGCGCGGGTGAGGGCGGCGATGGGGCCGTGATGGGCCTGCCCATCGATGGTATCAGTCAGGGGATTGACCCCGGCCCAGCTGCCCCGGGCCGAGAAGGGGGCAAGGAAAACCGTCCAGTCCTCGGCCGCGCGGGCGCGCCAGCGGGTGATGACCTTGTGGGTTCGGATTTGATTGCGGGCGTGGGCAAGGTCGGGCCAGACGGCGAAGATCGCCCAGACCGACCAGTTGGGTTTCGGGGTGAAGCCCTCGCCGGTGCCCGAGCCGCAAAGCTTGACGAACTCAGCACCGGTCCAAAGGCCGCGCGGCCGCGCAAGCGCCATCTGCCCGATCACCCAAAGCCTGCTGGCGGGGGACGAGAAGCGGAAGAGGCTAAGCGTCGCTACGGAAATGGTGCAATCCTCCGGGCCCGATGACTCGGGCATGTGTCAGGGTCAGATTACACTTCCTGCGGCGACAGGGAAGTCAAATAAGCCTTCTTTCGGGGAGCAAAAAGCCAAGTTGTAAATCTGAATGGACAGTATAGGCTGATGGAATGACACAGCATACAAGGTCCGGGCAGGTTGACACACTGCCATCTGCGAAAACCGGTCAGGGGCGGGCCGTGGTGATTGGCGCGGGTCTCGGGGGCCTTGCTTCGGCGATGCGGCTGGGCGCGAAGGGCTGGCAGGTAACGGTCGTGGACCGGCTGGACCGGCCGGGCGGGCGGGGGTCTTCGATCAGTCAGGGCGGGCATCGGTTCGACCTTGGACCGACCATCGTGACGGTGCCGCAGACCCTGCGTGAGTTGTGGGCGGTCTGCGGGCGCGACTTTGACCGGGACGTCCGGTTGGTTCCGATGGACCCCTACTACAAGATCCTCTGGGAAGACGGGTCCAGCTTTACGGCCCGCAAGGGCGACGAGCTGATGGAGGCCGAGGTTGCGCGGCTGTCTCCCGGTGACCTTCCGGGGTTCCGCCGGTTCCTGAAGGACGCCGAGGCGCGCTACTGGTTCGGGTTCGAGGATCTGGGTCGCCGGTCGATGCACAAGCTGTTGGACCTGATCAAGGTGCTGCCGAAGTTCGCCTGGTATCGGGCGGACCGGTCGATCCACGCCCATGCGGCGCGGCGGGTGCGGGACCCTCGCCTGCGGTTCGCGCTGTCGTTCCATCCCCTGTTCATCGGCGGCGATCCGTTCCATGTCACCTCGATGTATGCCCTTGTCAGCCATCTGGAGCGGGCCTTTGGGGTCCACTATGCGATGGGCGGCGTGCAGGCGATTGCCGAGGCGATGTCTGCAGTGGTGAAGGACCAGGGCGGGGACGTGCTGCAGGGGGTCGAGGCGGACGAGGTGCTGGTCTTTCAGGGGCGGGCATCGGGCGTGAAGCTGGCCGACGGGCGGGTGCTGCCGGCGGAGGTTGTCGTGTCGAACGCCGACCCGGCAACGACCTACACGCGGCTGTTGCGCAAGCAGCCGGTCAAGCGCTGGACCGCGCCC
>JBGSVS010000096.1:0-2672 GCA_041752895.1 Tabrizicola sp. | reverse complement strand
CCTCCGCGCGCTTTTCCAGCCGGGCGAGGGTCGCCTCGGACCACTCGTCGTAGGTCTGGTCGAGAAGCGAGAGGTCCAAGAGCCACTCCCCCGGGTAGTCGACGATATCAAGGTGCAGCGTGTGCGGCCCCCGCCACGACGAGAAAAGCCCGGCAGGCTGCACGCGGAACGACAGGCGAAGCTCGGATATCGCGCGGGTCGAGGCGGGCCAGCGCGGGGCATCGCCGGTCAGCGCGGCAAGATGCGCCTCGTAATCAAAGCGGGGCAGCGTGACGTCGGGCTGGGGCTGCAGGTAGACGGTCTGGATCCGGCCCTGGGCCTGCGCCCGAAGTTGCGGCATCCGGCCCCGGTTCAGAAGGTTCGCGACGAGGGCGGTGATGAAGACGGTCTTGCCCGCCCGCGACAGCCCAGTCACGCCAAGGCGGAGGGTGGTGTCGAAGAGGGTCTCGGACAGGCTTGCCCCGGCCCCTTCGATCCCCCGGGTGATCCCGTCCGTCAGTCCGGAGAATGCCACGGCCCGTCCCTTTCCTTCGCGAGGGCCAAGATAGGGGCGGTAGATCGGGAATGGTAGGGGGTGCAGGACCGGGGCTGCCCAGCTGCCCGGCCGCAGCTTTGTCCACGGTGGACAGATCGGGTATTCCATCATAATGCCAGATACTTAGCTGTTTTCATTCAGACTTTCTTAACCCGCTGGACAGGTCCATTCACACGGGCCGATTTCCGGTATAGGCAGAGACCATGCCCCGTTTCGCGCTTCAGATCGAATACCACGGCGGCCCCTTCGCGGGCTGGCAGCGTCAGGCGGGGGGCTTGCCGTCGGTTCAGGCGACCGTCGAGGCGGCACTGGCCAAGCTGGAACCCGGCCCCCACACCATCGCCGCCGCAGGTCGCACCGATGCCGGGGTCCATGCCACGGCGCAGGTGGCGCACGTCGATCTGACCCGTGACTGGGAGCCGTTCAAGCTTTCCTCGGCCCTGAACGCGCATCTGCGCCCCGACCCGGTCGCGGTCCTTGCCGCTGCGCGCGTGCCCGACGACTTTCACGCCCGCTTTTCCGCCACCGGCAGGCGCTATACCTTCCGCCTCGTCGCCCGCCGCGCGCCCGTTACGCATGACCGGGGCCTCGTTTTGCAGGTGCTGAACCGGCTCGACACGGATGCGATGCGGGCTGGGGCGGCTGAACTGATCGGCCATCACGACTTCACCACCTTCCGGTCGACTCTGTGCCAGTCGAAAAGCCCGGTAAAAACGCTGGACCGGATCGACATCAGCGAACACCCCTATCCCGGCGGGATCGAGTATCGCTTCGACCTTGCCGCCCGCAGTTTTCTGCACAATCAGGTCCGGTCCATTGTCGGAACACTGGAGCGGGTGGGTGCAGGGGCCTGGACGCCCGCCGATGTGCGAACGGCGCTTGAGGCGAAGGATCGCGCCGCTTGTGGTCCGGTCAGCCCGCCGCAGGGGTTGTATCTGGTCGGAGTGTCCTATCCGACCGATCCCTTCGCGCCCTAGTTGCGCGCCGGAATTTTCGAAAATTCCGGATCGGAGCCTTCAAAGGCTCCGTCACGATTTCTTTGAAGAAATCGGGTCCAGGCAGCCTAGTTCAGGTCCTTCAGAAGCCGTCCATGCTTGCGCACTTCGGTCAGCACTGCGCCGAAAGTATCAAGGCTGCGACCCGCAAGCATCGGCACCAGTTTCAGGAATGCATCCGCGGTGGCGATGGTGTCGCCGATGGCCGTGTGGCGGTCTTCCTCGGGGATGGTGATCCCCAGCCGGTGCGACAGCGCGTCAAGGCTGTGCACCTCGCTTTGGCCATAGACCACCGCCGACAAAAGCACCGTATCCAGCACCGGCATGTCGAAGGTCACGCCCAGCTGACCCTCGACCCGGCGCAGGAATTCCATGTCGAAGGGCGCGTTATGGGCGATCAGCACTGCCCCTTCGGCGAACTTGTGGAACCGGCGCACGACATCCGCCACCCCCGGGGCATCCGCGACCATGGCGTCGGTGATGCCATGCACCTCGGTCGAGACCGGGGGGATCGCCCGACCGGGATTGACCAGAGTGTCGAAGACCTCGCCCTCGACCCTGCGGCCATTGACGATCCGGACGGCGGCAAGCTGCACGATCTCGTCGCCCTGACGCGGGTTCAGGCCCGTCGTTTCGGTGTCGAAGACGACATAGGTCAGCCGGTCCAGCCGCTGATCGGCCAGCGCATCGGTGCGCGCCGGGGCCAGAAGATCGAAGTCGTAGACCACCTTGCGCGTCACGGGCTTGGGGCGGGCCACAGCGCGGCGGGCCTGCCGGATCGGGAGACAAAGTGCGGGGCGGCCGTCCGCAAGCGTCTCGGGCCAGATCTCGGTTGCATGGGTGGCAAGGACCGCGCGGGCCGGGCGGTCGCTTTCTTCGGACAAGGGAACAGCAAGCCAGCGGTCCAATTCGCCCACCCCGACGCGCGCGCCCTGCCAGGACAGGCGGATCGCCGCACCGCTGTCTTCCTCTTCGATGGTCAGATGCAGCCCGTCTGACCCCTTTGCGACAAGGTTGCGCGCCAGATGCTCCAGAAGCGTGATCACCTCGAACCCGTTGCAGCGCAGGATCAGGTCTGCCGTCCAGACGGTCATGGTCTGGCCCTGGGTGGACAGGCGCGCGACCAGCCCTTCGGCAAGGTC
>JBGSVS010000095.1:0-10215 GCA_041752895.1 Tabrizicola sp. | reverse complement strand
TCGCCGGGCCAAGAAGACGCCCGACCAGCGTCAGGCCAAGGTCTGCCCAGGCGAGGATCCCGCCCGCCGTCATGATGTCGCCCTCGTCCACGACCATGTGTTCATCGGCCAGTTGCACCTTGGGAAAGCGCTGCGCCAGCTGTTTGGCAAAGGCCCAGTGCGTGGTCGCGCGGCGGCCGTCGATCAACCCGGTTTCCGCCAGCACGAAAGCCCCGGCGCAGACCGAACACAAGGTCGCCCCGCTGGCGTGCTGACCCTTAAGCCAATCCGCCGCAATGGGCGCCGGGGCCATCCGCTCGGGCATGATGATGCTGGGCGGGGCGATGATATGCGTCAGCCTATTGGCCGTGCCGGGGTGGCTGTCCCAGACGCATTCGACGCCCGCATCATCCGCCCTCCAGTGCGAGACGCGAAAGCCGCGCTTCGGTTCCCCCGTCCAGTCTGCGGCGATCGTGAACAGGTCCGTCAGCCCGTAAATCGCGGCCAGCGCGCAACCGGGGTAGATCAGCAGGCCGATATCGGCCACTAGCTCCATCCTGTCGGCCATTGTCCGATATGCCCCGATCATTGTCATTTCCGCCACGTCCCTTCCTGCATCTCGGGGCGTAACTTGTCCATACCGAAACGAAAGGCACCGCGATGAACCCGACACTGACCAGACGGGCACTGATGACGACCGGGGCCGCTGCGGCTGCCCTTCTGATCCTGAACCGCAACATCCACGCAAACCCTGAAGGAGACCTTATCATGGCAACGTTCACCACCACTGACGGCACCAACATCTTCTACAAGGACTGGGGCCCGCGCGACGCCCAGCCCATCGTGTTCCACCACGGCTGGCCCCTGTCCAGCGACGACTGGGACACCCAGATGCTCTACTTCCTGGAACAGGGCTACCGCGTCGTTGCCCATGACCGCCGCGGCCATGGTCGGTCCGACCAGACCGACACCGGCAACGAGATGGAAACCTATGCCCAGGACGTGATCGAACTGGCCCGGCATCTGGACCTGAAGAACGCGATCCACATCGGCCATTCGACCGGCGGGGGCGAGGTTGCCCGCTATGCCGCCCGCGCCGAGCCCGGCCGTATCGCCAAGGCCGTGCTGATCGGCGCGGTTCCCCCGGTGATGGCCAAGACCGACAGCAACCCCGATGGCCTGCCGATGGAGGTGTTCGACGGCTTCCGCTCCGCCCTGATCGCCAACCGGGCGCAGTTCTTCCTGGATATCGCCTCGGGCCCGTTCTTCGGCTTCAACCGTGAGGGTGCCAAGGTCAGCCAGGGCCAGATCCAGAACTGGTGGCGGCAGGGCATGATGGGCGGGGCCAAAGCGCATTACGACTGCATCAAGGCGTTCTCGGAAACCGACTTCACCGAAGACCTGAAGGCGATCGGGGTCCCGGTTCTGGTGATGCACGGCGAAGATGACCAGATCGTCCCGCTTGCCAACACCTCGGCCCGCGCGGTCAAGCTGCTGCAGAACGGCACGCTGAAAACCTACCCGGGCCTGTCGCACGCCCCGTTCGCGACCCATCCGGAGGTGGTCAATCCGGACCTCTTGGCCTTCGCAAAGGCCTGAGCCGACCAAGATCGGGGGCGGGTCCATCCCGCCCCTGTTGAACCCTCTGAAACGGGAGCCTCACCATGACCTACGCATCACGTCTTGACCTCGACGCCACGATCCGCGCCGCTGTCCTGCCGATCTTGCAGGCATGCCTGTCGGATACGCTTGAATTGCAGGCCCAGGCGAAACAAGCACATTGGAACGTCAACGGCGCGAACTTCATCTCGCTTCACGAACTGTTCGACCGGATCGCCAAAGATGAGACATTGGCCGCTGACGATATCGCCGAGCGCATCGTCGCCCTCGGTGGGTGGGCTGACGGGCGGACAGTCACGACAGCACGGGACTCCGGCCTGCCGAAATGGCCCGATGCAGCCCAAGCGCAGGAGGGCGTTCTCACTGCTCTTGCTGCGTCGATATCCGTGCATGCCCGAGGGTTGCGTGATGCCATTGATACGACTTCTGCACTCGGCGATGCCGGAACTGCCGACCTTTTCACCGGCCAGTCGCGACAGGCCGACAAGCACCTTTGGTTGACGGAAGCTCATCTCGCTGGGACGAAGGGCCAATGAAAGAACGTGGGTAAAGCACGCAACACCTGCGCGAACTGTTCTTGCCGACCTGGGTAATGTCCCGTGTGGACGGCTCCGTTTGTGCAAGGGTTGATTTGCGCTTCTGGTGATCGTTGCGGTTCGCGGTCATCTGTCCGGCCGGTTGGCCTGGTAATCCTCGTGCCGCGCCAGCATGGCCCACGCGGTCCGCGCCGTCTTGTTGGCAACGGGAACGGGAACGAGCCGGGTCGGTTTGCGGCCCAGGAGGGACCTCACCCAGGTACCGGTCCGGGTGGCGTTGGTTTCGGCCCGTCTCGGGTCACGGACGTCGCGCCGACGCCCAGCAGGCGTTGCAGCCAACCGTTCCCCATCTTCGAGATATGCCCCAGACGGTCCTTGCCCCCGGAGGGGTTCTGTCGTGGCACAAGGCCGAGGAAAGCCGCAAACTGTCGAGCGGCCTGGAAGACGGGCGGATCCGGAACGCTGGCCGCAAGCGCCGTGGCGGTGATGATCCTGACGTGCGGGATCGTCTCGATCTGCCGACGCGCTGGGGTCTGCCGGTGCAAATTGGGGTGCGACAGCACCAGCCTGGCACCTTGCGATGCCGTCGGGGTGGAGCCGTCCACTCCATCAGACGAAACCGGCGTGAGGGGACCAGGGCGCCCGGTGGGCCTCGGCGGATGAGGAGGCACTGACCTTTCCGCGACTTCAAGACGCGCCCCGAGATCACCCGCTTGGCGGTGATGCTCTACATCCGGTTCCCGCTGTCGCATCGCAATGAGGAAGACCTGCTCCATGAGCGTGGCATCGAGATCAGCCACGAGACGGTGCGCTATTGGTGGAACCGTTTCGGCCCGATGTTCGCTGCCGAGATCGGGGCCGACGGGTGGAAGCGATGCGCGCTTGCCGCCACTGGCAGTGGCACCTCGACGAAGTCTACGTGAGGATCAACGGGGTGACGCACTACCTCGGGCGCACTGTCGATCACGCAGGCGAGGTGCTGGAGAGCATCGTCACCAAGACGCGCGATCGAAAGGCAGCATTTGAATTCTTGAAGAAATCCATGAAGCGGCATGGTCGGCCCGAGACGGTCGTGACCGATCAGCTTCTCTCCTACGACGCCCGCTCAACAACCGATCCGAAAACGCGAACCGGCAATGTTGCGGGTCCGGCGCATGCGAACGTTGCAGACGTTCGCCTCAGTCCATGCCTCGGTCCTCAACCACTTTCCGACGGGCGCCACCACCAAGACCGCAACACCTTCAAGCAGACCCGCGCTGCCGCTCTGACCGACTGGCGCGGCCTTCTTGCTGTCTGACGCAAAGGTCGGGATGGGGTGACGAAGACTGGTTCGCAGAGGTCTGACAGCACCTCAGTAGGCAGTTCGGGGCTTCGCCGAAAAAAAGGCCCTCTTCGGCGAAGCGCTAGTTTCTGCGGTCAAGGTCGGGTCGCGTCATGCCTGCTTGCGGCGGAACAGCGACTGGGCGGTGTAGACAAGGATCGCCGCCCCGACCGCGCCCATCGCTGCCACGCCCAGAAGGACGATCACATCGACCGGCCCGCCGATATCGCGGAAGTGCGAGCTGGTCATCGCCTGCACGAAAAGCACCGCGGCAACCGCGCCAAAGGGCATCGACACCTGCGCCCAGAGGAACTTGCGCATCGACATCGCGCGGTCGCGGATCAGTACGTAGATGTAGGCCAGGGTCACCACCACGGCGGCCACGACCATTGCCCAGAAGAGGCCACGTCCGAAGATTTCCTCGAACACGGCGATCAGGGTTTCAAGAGTCAGTTCTTTCATCGCGTCCTCCCTTATGCCTTGCCGCGCAGCATGGCGTTGTAGGTTGCCTTCAGCGCCACTTCCTTCATCAGCCAGCTGATCCACAGCTCTTCCAGCGGCGCAATGATGCCCGGGAAAGAGGGGACAAGGTTGTTGTGATAGTCGAACTCGACCAGCATGGCCCGGCCGACCCGGGTGATCAGCGGGCAGGAGGTGTAGCCGTCATAGACCTCGGTCCCCTCGCGGCCCTCGATGGCGGCGATGAGATGGTCTTCGACGACAGGCACCATCCATTTGACCGAAGCTGCCGTCTTGCCCTTCGGCACACCCGCCACGTCGCCCAAAGCGAAGATTTCGGGGTAGCGCAGATGGCGCAGGGTCTTCATGTCGCATTCTACCCAGCCCTGATCGGTCCATTTGTCGGCCCACGACAGGCCCGACTGGCGGATCACCTCGGGCGCGCGCTGGGGCGGGATGACGTGGAGGTAGTCATAGGGCATCTCGACGTCGGTCTTGGTCTCGACCTTGGTCGCAGCATCGACCTTGGTCTCCACGAATGTGGCGCGCTTGGTGCCCGGGTCGATGGATTTCAGCACCCGACCGTAGTAGGGGTTGAAGCCGCGTTCCTCGAACAGCATCCGCACCTTTTCGTGCACGATGGGCACCGAGAACAACGCTTGCTGCGGAACGGCATAGTGGATTTCATACTTGCCCGCGGCGCCGCCCCGGCTGGCGATGTCGTCGATCAGGAAGGTGTGCTTCAGCGGCGCGCCCGCGCATTTCATCTCGGTCGCGGGGCGGGTGAAGAGGCCGACGCCGCCCTCCTCGGTGAACTTCTGCGCCGCTTCCCAGGTCTTGGTGGCAAAGGCGGGCCCGGCATAGAGCGCACCGATGCCGTTCTGGCCCACCATGTCCAGCGAAAAGCCCTCGATCGCGTCGTGGTCCAGCACCAGACCGGGGGCGACGATCAGGAAATCATACGGCAGCGATTGCCCGCCCGTCGTGGCCACAGTTTTCGCAATGGGATCGATGGCGGCAGCGTTCTCTGCCACCAGCGAGATGCCCGCAGGCAGCCAGTCGGCGGTCTGCGACAGGGTGTAAGAGGCGGGCTTCAGACCGGCGGCCACCAGCGACAGCCCGGGTTGATAGAGATGCTCGGCCCGCGCATCGACGATGGTGATCGATGCCCCCTCCAACCGCTGCACCAGCCGGTTGACAAGTGCCGTTCCGGCCGCCCCCGCGCCGATGATCACGATGCGGGCCTTGGTCGTCACCTTCGCCGCACGGGCGGGCAGGCCAAGGCTGGCTGCGGCAAGACCGGCAGCGCCAAGGCCAAGAAAGGCACGACGCGATGGTTCAAGTCCAGTCGGTTTCATAGATTCCTCCCTTCGGAAATTCTGGTGGCTTTGCCACGACTGGAAGCCGGGCATCTTGACCTTGATCAACCCTGGTCCGAACCTTGCGGCGCCTCGCCCTTCGGGCAGGGTGTCTGCCCCAGCCCCCACCAAGCGGGCCAGGGCGAGCATACGCTCAAAAGCTCATCAGGCTGGTGCCCGGGGCGACAATGGCAGCGCCCATGGCATCGGGGGCGGCGGGCGTTACCCCGTCCAGCAGGACCGAGGCATCAGCGCCCTTGCCGGGCAGATAGATGGCGCAGACCTGAACTTTCAGGCCGTTCTTTTCCATCATCATTTTCATCAGGCCTTGCGGGCTTGCATCCTTGGGCGGCTGACCGGCGGTGGCCGAGGCAGGGGCTTCCTTCAGCGCGATGTCACCTGCGGGACCGCAGAGCAGCATCTCGGCCTCGGCGCCAGCGGCCATGGCATTCATGGTCAGGACCATGGCCATAAGCTGGGTCTGCGCCTCAGGCGCGGTCAGGATGGTGACCAGTTTGTTCGGCCCTTCGGCATGGGCAGCGGTGCTAAAGGCAAGGCCAAGGGCAAGAACGGACGTTGCGAGCTTACGCATGGTGGTCTCCAGTGGGGTCAAGGGGAAGAGATTATTCGGGCACGCAGATCGTGCCGGCCCGAATGGCAAGCGCCGTGCGCAGGATCAGCCCCGCAACAACGGCCAACAACAGAGTCAGAAGGCCAGCCCCGATGATACGGTGCGCGGCAGAGCCAGCCGCCTCGGCATAGCCGAAGCTGGCGATGGCCAGCGCCGCCAGCGGGAAGGACAGCGCCCACCACGACAGGGCGAAGGGCATGGTGCGGAATTTCGAGACTTGGGTGGCGACCAGCAGGGCAAAGACATAGGCCACTGACAGCAGGAAATGCCCGAAATGCCCGACCTCTCCGCTCATGCGCAGCCAGGCGGTGAAGGCCACCGCAGGCGGGGCGATCAGGATCATCAGCGTCGGCACCATCCGGCCCGGCAGCGGATCATGGAACATCAGCCGGTTCATCACCAGCGTCAACAGCACCAGCCAGAAGATCAGCCCGCCCGAAAAGAACAGCCACGAGATTTCCAGGTATCCCAGCCGCGCGCCCGCCAGCGGCACGATCACATTGCCCACCGCCGGGATGAACCAGGCCGGTGTCAGCTGGCCGGTCTGGAAGGCCCGGTGCCCGATCCAGGCGCTGATGACCGACAGGGCCAGCACGCCCTGCAGCGCCGTTCCGACAATCCAGACCGCATGGGCCGCCTGCGGCATCGGCTCCAGCAGCGCCGTGGCCAGAAGCAGGAGTGAAATCGAGATTGCCGGAAAGAACGCGATGCGCACTGGATGGTGCCACTCGGCCCGCACTTCGGCCGGATGGGCCAGCGCCTTGACGCCATAGCCCAGGGCCACCGCTGCCAGCATGACGACCGAGACGACCAGCACGCCGGGCGAGACGAGGTTGGGCAGCTCGAAGGCACGCTCGGCGGCTTTGGTGGCTAGGGACAGCCCCATCATCCCCATGCCGATGGCAAAGAAGGTGATTGGGAAATGCGCGATCCGGTCGGTCGAGGCGTCATGGCCTTCGGCATTCGGGTTGGCGGCGGTCATCGGGCGGATCCTTGCAAAAGTGGATTTCCGGCAGGGCGGCGGGACGAGCCGCCCTGCCGGTCGCTCTGCGGAGACTAGCCCCGCGGCGCGCGCGACGGTGTGGGTCCGTCGCGGTTCAGAAGCTTTTCATCCTCCTTCAGCTCCAGCCACATCGCGTTCATCACCGCGAAGATGGCCGCCAACGGAAGTCCAAGAAGCCAGGCGAAATACCACATGATTTCAGTCCCTTCAGTAAACGGAGTGGGAGTTGTCGGTCACGTCCGCCTCGGTCACCTTGCCCCAGAGGACTTTGTAGACCCAGGCGGTGTACATCAGGATCAGCGGCATGAAGATCACCGTGACCACCAGCATGATGAAGAGCGTCAGGTGCGAAGAGGAGCTGTTCCAGACCGTCAGTGAGGATTGCGGGTCCGACGACGAGGGCATGATGAAGGGGAACATCGTCAGGCCCACGGACGAGATCACGCCAAGGATCGCCATCTTGGAGAATAGCAGCGTCGAGACTTCACGCCCGGCCCGCAGACCAAGGAAGGTCAGCAGGCCGCCAAGGATGCCCATGATCGGAGCGACGACGATCCACGGGCGGTCGCTGTAGGCGGTCAGCCAGCTTGCGGTCTTTTCCACCTCGAAGTGCAGGGGGTTGGAGGGGCCGCCGGTGACATAGTCGCCGACGCTGCGGTAGCCCTCGATCCCGAAGGCCAGCCAGACCCCGGCCAGCGCATAGGCCGCCACGGCGACCAGCGCCGCCACCGACCCGATGGCACGGGCGCGCAGTTGCACCGGGCCTTCCGCCTTCAGCGTCAGCCAGGCACCACCGTGCATGACCAGCATGGCCAGCGAGACGACCCCGGCAAGGATCGAGAACGGGTCAAGCAGCCCGATGAACTTCATGTACCAGACACCTTCGTAGATCGTGTGCAGGTCGTCGGTGAAGTGGAAGGGCACGCCCTGAAGCACATTGCCGACCGCCACGCCGAACAGCAGCGCCGGGATGGCACCAGAAGCAAACAGCGCCCAGTCCCAGGACGACCGCCAGCGCGGATCGTCACGCTTGGACCGATATTTGAACGCCACCGGCCGCACGATGAAGGCCGCAAGGATGACGAACATCGCGAGGTAAAAGCCCGAGAAGGACACCGCATAAAGCGGCGGCCATGCAGCAAAGATCGCGCCGCCGCCAAGGATGAACCAGACCTGGTTGCCTTCCCACACCGGACCGATGGTGTTGATCGCGATGCGGCGTTCGACGTCCGATTTGCCGACAAAGGGCAGCAACGCGCCGACACCCATGTCAAAGCCATCAGTCAGTGCAAAGCCGATCAGCAGCACACCCAACAGGCCCCACCAGATAATGCGCAGCAGCTCATAGCTTAGAAGTTCATGCAGGATCATGGCTGTTACTCCGCCGGCTGAAGTTCGGGTTGGGCGATGGCATCGGCATTGCGCCGCCCGGCCAGCCGGTCATTGTGACGGACAACCCAGGCTTCGGTTTCCTCGACGTCCTGGAACGGGCCCTTGCGGATGTATTTCAGCATCAGGCCCATCTCGATGATGAAGAGGACGGTGTAGAAGAGGACGAACCCCGCCAGCGTCAGCGCGACCTCGGTAATCGACAGGGCGCTGACCGACATGGCCGTGGGCAGCACGCCATCCACTGTCCAGGGCTGGCGGCCGAATTCGGCTACGAACCAACCCATTTCGGCGGCGATCCAGGGGGCCGGGATCATCACCACCGCCAGCCACAGCGCCGGGCGAGGATAGATCATGCCCTTGAACGAGGCGCGGTAGAAGAAGTAGGCCATCGTGCCGATGAAGCCGAAGCCCAAGGCCACCATGATCCGGAAGCCCCAGAACAGCGGCCAGACCGTGGGAACGGTGTCGTTCGACGCCGCGACAATCTGTTCTTCCGTCGCCTGACGCGGGTCTTCGACATACTTCTTCAGAAGGAAGGCAAAGCCCAGATCGGCCGAGTGTTCCTCAAACGTCGCCATGATCGCCGGGTCGGCGGCATCGCGCGCCTCACGGATATGCATCAGCGCGTCATAAGCGATGATACCTGACCGGATCCGGTCTTCTGCCTGCGCCACCAGATCGTTGATGCCGGGGATTTCAGTGGTCAAGGACCGCGTTCCGATCAGGCCCATCGCCCAAGGGATTTCAATGGCATAGTGCGTCTCGCGCGCTTCCTGGTCCGGGAAACCGATCAGGTTGAACGGGGCGGGAGCCTCATGCGTTTCCCACATCGCCTCGATCGCGGCGAGTTTCATCTTCTGGCTGTGGGTCGCGGAATAGCCGCTTTCGTCACCCAGCAGCACGACCGAGAAGGCCGAGGCGAGGCCGAAGGCGGCGGCCACGGTGATCGACCGGCGGGCCAATTCGATATGACGGCCCTTCAAGAGATACCAGGCCGAAACGCCGATCACGAAGACAGCGGCAGTGACATAGCCCGCCGATACGGCGTGCACGAATTTCGCCTGCGCGACCTCGTTGAAGAGAACCTCGAAGAAGTCCGTCATCTCCATCCGCATGGTTTGCGGGTTGAATTCCGCCCCGACCGGGTTCTGCATCCAGCCATTGGCGATGAGGATCCACAGGGCAGAAAAGTTCGACCCGATCGCCACCAGCCAGGCCACCGTCAGGTGCGCCACTTTGGAAAGTTTGTCCCAGCCGAAAAAGAAGAGACCGACAAACGTCGCCTCCAGAAAGAAGGCCATCAGACCTTCGATGGCCAGCGGTGCCCCGAAGATGTCGCCAACGTAGTGGCTGTAGTAGCTCCAGTTCATGCCGAACTGGAATTCCATGGTGATGCCGGTGGCGACGCCAAGGACGAAGTTGATCCCGAACAGCGTGCCCCAGAACTTGGTCATCTGCCGCCAGATCGGGCGGTTGGTCATGACGTAGACCGTCTCCATGATCGCGACCAGGATCGACAGACCCAGGGTCAGCGGCACGAAGAGGAAGTGATACATGGCCGTCATGGCAAATTGCAGCCGTGACAGCTCGACGATCCCGAATTCCATCGTTCTTTGCTCCAGTTATCGGTCGGAGGGTCCGGCCGCAAAGACTAGTCTTATGCAAAGGTATCTAGGTGAATCGATCCTTCTGCCTTGATCCAGATCAAGAAGTCGTATCTTCCGTGCAACTTAAAGCGGGACGATCCGGTCGGCGTGGTCGATCTCGGCCGGGCGATGGGCGGCGATCAGGATGGCGGCCCGGGGTAGGAAAGCGCGGATGCCGGTCAGAACGGCGCGCGCGCTCGCGTCGTCCAGGCCTTCGGTCGGCTCGTCCAGAAGCAGTACTCGCGGATAGCGCAGCAGGGCGCGCGCAAG
>JBGSVS010000094.1:0-1849 GCA_041752895.1 Tabrizicola sp. | reverse complement strand
AGCAGCGCCAGAAGCGCGCCCTTCTCGCCCGAGGCGACCTCGCGGTTCTGCAAGGCTTGCCAGCGCAGCTCCTCGAACCCCGGGATGACACTGTGGCCTGCGGGCATCCGCGGCTGGGCGGCGGGGTCGAAGAGGACCTTGTTCATCGACTGATCCAGACGCTCCAGCCCCTGATCCAGCACCAGACGGGCGGCGGGCGAGAACGGCTCGCGCTTTACCCGGCGCGCGATCTGATACAGCGCTTCGGACAGGGCCGAGGTGAAGTCGACCTCTTCGATCAGCGAGGCGACGAGGTCGAGCTGATCGCGCGTGAGACCTTCCTGGAAAAGCTGCGACTGGAAGGTCCGGATCTCGCGGCTAAGGACATCCGTTGCGGCGCGGTGTTCGCCCGGGTCCTTCGGCGCACCCTTCTTGGCGCGCGCGATGTCCAGAAACACAGCCCCCGCCTTCAGATGGCGCGCGGCCTCTTGCTGGACCGCCGGAAGGGCTGCGTTGAAGTCGGCAACCAGCTTCTTGTCCAGGAAGCGCGGGACTGAGTAGTCCTCGACATCCTCATCCGTCGTGTGGCCGACCCGCGACAGGAACTTCTCGAACACGTTCACGAAGGGGAACAGGATCAGCACGTTGAAGATGTTGAACACGATCGAGAAGATGCCGACGGCAATCGGCACGCCGGGGAAAGTTTCCTGCCCCTCGACAATGACCGGCGCGCCGGGATCGATGCCCCAGGACGCAAGGGCCATCTTCAAAACCCAGATCGCCGGGAAGAACAGCGCCAGCACCACCGCGACCCCGATGAAGTTGAAGCTGATATGCGCATAGGCCGCGCGCTTGGCATTCTTGGTCAGGTTCAGCGAGGCCATCCACGAGGTGACCGTGGTGCCAAGGTCGGCGCCGACGGCGAAGGCGATGGCGGTTTCCCAGGACAGGATGCCGCTGGCGCCAAGGCCCATCACGATACCGATGGTGGCCGAGGATGAGTGGATCAGTGCCGTGATGAGTGCCGCCAGAAGGACGCAGACCACCACGCCGCCAAAGCTGCTGGCGTCCAGCGACTGGATGACCTCAAGCACTTCGGGCATCTTGCGCAGGGGCTTCAGACCGCCGGTCATCAGGTTCAGCCCGTAGAAGATCAGCGCAAAGCCCATCGAGGCGAGCGAGATGTTGCGCAGCCGGTCGGATTTCGCAAAGCAGTAGATCGTTGCGAAAATCCCGCCGAAGAACAGGCCCAGCGGCCCCAGGGGCAGCGCGATCAGGCCGTTGCCCAGCGTGGTGCCGATATTGGCCCCCATGATGACCGAGATCGCGGATCGCAAGCCCAGAACGCCCGCGTTCACCAGACCCACGGTCATCACTGTCATCGCGGTCGAGGACTGGATGATCCCGGTGATGATGGTGCCGGCGACGACACCCTTGACGGGCGTCCCGGCCATCTTGGCCAGAAAGTCCCGCATCTTGTTGACGGACAAAGCCTGGATCCCGCTGGCCATGAACTCAAGCCCAAGCAGAAAGATGCCCAGGCCCCCGATCACGGGAACGATGATCTCCTTGAACAGATCTACTTCCACGATTGCACCTCAGTCTGACGCTGTGCGCCGGTTCAGGATTGTGGTTTGAAGGCCAGGGCCCAGTGGGCCTCGACGTCGGCGACGACGGTGGGGGGAAGCGCCACGAAACCAAGCGCATCGCCCACGCGCGGCGCTTCGGCGTAGAAATAGCGGAAGAAGCGCAGCGCGCGTTCTGTCTCGGCAGGGCTGCGGTCGCGCGGCATCACCACATAGACCGTCGCGGTCATCGGCCAGCCGTCGGTCGATCCGGCGGCGGTCGTGATGCCCTTGTCGGACGACCA
>JBGSVS010000093.1:0-10350 GCA_041752895.1 Tabrizicola sp. | reverse complement strand
TGACAGCTTTCAGCGCCTGGGTGGGACCATCGACGATGCGCCGGGCGAGGCCTTCGACAAGACCGCAAAGCTTTTGGGCCTGCCGCAGCCGGGAGGGCCAGCGGTCGAGACCGAGGCCGCGCTGGGCGATCCGAAGCGGTTTGCGTTCCCGCGTCCGCTGCTGGACCGGCCGGGGTGCGACATGTCCTTCTCGGGCCTGAAGACCGCGCTTCTGCGGGCGCGGGATGCGCTGGTGGCGGAAAAGGGCGGGATCACGGTGCAGGACCGCCGCGATCTTTGTGCCGGGTTCCAGGCGGCGGTGGCCGAAGTTCTGGCCAAAAAAACATCGCGCGCGATTGAAATGGCTGGGACCGGCCTGACGGCCCTGGCGGTCGCGGGTGGGGTGGCAGCGAACCAGGCGGTTCGCATTGGTCTGGAAGGAGTAGCCTCAAAAACTGGCGTTTCGTTCCTTGCCCCGCCGCTGCGGCTTTGCACCGACAACGCGGCAATGATCGCCTGGGCGGGGATCGAGCAGCTTCGTGCCGGAATATCGCACGCGACAGAGTTTGCCGCCCGCCCGCGCTGGCCGCTTGATGCGCAGGCTCCTGCGCTTTTGGGGTCGGGCAAGAAGGGGGCGAAGGCATGATCGGCATCGCCGGAGCAGGGGCCTTCGGAACAGCGCTTGCGGTGGCGCTGGCAAAAGGGGGCCGCGAAGTCCGCCTCTGGGCGCGCGATGCAGAGCAGGTCCGGCTGATGCGGGAGACAAGGCGCAACGACGTGGCGCTACCCGGCGTGGCCTTGCCGGCAAACATCTCGATCCATTCGGAGATCGAGGAGATATGCGGAGGTCAGGCGCTGCTTCTGGCGATCCCGATGCAGGCGCTGGGTGCCGCGCTGGATGCCTGGCCGCAAATTGACACCCGGCAGCCATTGGTCGCGTGCTGTAAGGGTGTTGACCTGACCACCCTGCGCGGCCCGGTGGCTTTGATCCAGGAAAGGCGACCCGACGCACGGGCGGCGATCCTGACTGGCCCCAGTTTTGCAATGGACATCGCGCTGGGGCTGCCGACGGCGCTGACGCTGGCGACCAAGGATGGCGCTACGTTGCAGGAACTGCTGTCAACACAGACACTGCGTATATACAGAACCGACGACGTTGTCGGTGCCGAACTGGGAGGTGCGCTGAAGAACGTGATCGCCATTGCCGCCGGTGTCGTGATCGGCGCCGGGCTAGGGGACAGCGCCCGAGCCGCACTGATGACCCGGGGTTATGCCGAGATGGTGCGGCTGGCCGAAGCGCTGGGCGCGCGACCCGAGACGCTTTCCGGTCTTTCCGGTCTTGGCGACCTGGTCCTGACCTGCACCTCGCCCCAGTCCCGCAACTTCCGCTATGGCTGTGCGCTTGGCAGAGGCGAAAGCTTCGACGCGAAAATCACTGTCGAGGGTGTATCTACAGCCCGCGCTGTGGTGAAGCTGGCGGCGACATTGAAGATCGACATGCCGGTGACCGCAATGGTCAATGCCCTTGCCCTTGGAAAGATCGCACTGAATGATGCCGTCGGGCAGCTGATGAGCCGCCCCCTGAAACAGGAATGAGCATGCGCTACGCCTTGATATGTCTGGATAAACCCAACGCCCTGCAGGCCCGCGTCGATAACCGCGCGGCGCATTTGGCGTATATACAGGAAACTGGAGTGGTCGAGCAGGCGGGTCCCTTCATCGACGCGGCGGGCCAGATGTGTGGCAGCCTTCTGGTCCTCGGCGTCGGCTCGAAGGCTGAGGCCGAGGCCTGGGCAGCATCGGACCCCTATGCCAAAGCGGGCCTGTTCCAGTCGGTCATGGTGCAGGAATGGAAGCGGGTGATCGGATGAGCTACTGGCTTTTCAAGTCCGAGCCCGATGTCTGGGGCTGGGATCATCAGGTCGCGAAGGGCGATTTGGGCGAAGAATGGCATGGCGTGCGGAACTATCAGGCCCGCAACAACATGCGCGCGATGAAAGTCGGCGACCGGGGGTTCTTCTACCACTCGAACGTCGGCAAGGAGATCGTTGGAATTGTTGAGGTCTGCCGTGAAAGCAGCCCCGACAGCACGACCGACGACCCGCGCTGGGACTGCGTCTGGATCAAGGCGGTCAAGCCCTTGAAGCGCGCGATCACACTTGAGGAGTGCAAGGTGATTCCGGGGCTGGAAAAGATGGTCCTCGTCAACAACACGCGGCTTTCGGTGCAGCCGGTGTCGGCCGAAGAATGGGCGATCCTTTGCCGCATGGGCGGGGTGGACGTATAGGCGTAGTGTATATACATGTGATAGATACGGCAGTATATACGCGATATTTCAAAAGCAATTTCCGATATTTACCTGCGGGGCAGCATGCCGGACACCGATGATCCACAGGAAAGGAAACGGGGCACCGGCGCGCGGTTCGTCTATGACACACTGCGCGAAGAGATCCTGAACCTGGCCCTGCAACCGGGCACCCCTATCGACGAGATCAGTCTCGCCGACAGGTTGAGCATGTCCCGCACCCCGATCCGCGAGGCGCTGGTTCGGCTGGCGAGCGATGGTCTGGTGACCTTGCTTCCCAACCGGTCCACCGTCGTCAGCCAGATCGACTTTCCAAATCTGCACCACTTCTTCGACGCTCTGACCCTGATGTATCGCGTGACGACGCGGTTGGCGGCGCAGTTCCATGAAGACTCCGATCTGGTGGAAATCCTTGCCCTGCAAGAGGCCTTCGCCAAGACCGTCCTCGCTGGCGACACCAACGGCATGATCGAGCTGAACCGCGACTTTCATGTCGCCATCGCCGAGGCAGGACGGAACCCCTACTACATCCAGCTCTTCTCGCGGCTACTGGACGAGGGGCGGCGGATCCTGCGGCTCTACTACTACCCGACCTTCGAGCCGCGCCTGCCGCATCCGTATATACAGGAGCATGAGGCGATCATTGCCGCGATTGCAGCGCGGGACATCGAGGCATGTGACCGGCTGGCGAAAGAGCATGCCGACAAGATCGTGAAGCAGATCCAGGAGATGATGGGCCGGGACCTGCGCCGGGACCTCGTTCTGTGAAAACATTGTCGACAAATAAAATACAAGACGTATCATGAAGAAGGACAGCAGCGGATTCGGCCGCCAATGGAGGATTGCAGCATGAAATCGGATATCTTCTCGGGCACGATCCCGGCCCTGATGACGCCTTGCACCGCGGACCGGACGCCCGACTTCGACACCCTGGTCGCCAAGGCGAAAGAGCTTGTCGGTCTGGGAATGTCCGCCGTCGTCTATTGCGGGTCGATGGGCGACTGGCCCCTGCTTTCAACCGAACAGCGGATGGAGGGCGTCGAGCGTCTGGTGAAGGCGGGGATCAAGGTCGTCGTCGGCACCGGCGCCGTCAATACAGCTACCGCCGCTGCCATTGCCGCCCATGCCCAGAAGGTTGGTGCGCACGGGTTGATGGTCATTCCCCGGCTTCTGTCGCGCGGCACCGTCGTCGCTGCTCAGCGGTTGCACTTCAAGGCGGTGCTGTCTGCCGCCCCCAACCTGCCTGCCGTGATCTACAACAGCCCCTACTACGGCTATTCCACCAAGGCCGACCTCTTCTTCAAGATCCGGGCCGAGCATCCGAACCTGGTCGGCTTCAAGGAATTCGGCGGCTATGACGACCTGTCCTATGCCGCGAACGCCATCACCGGGGCAAGCGCCGAGCTGAAGCTGATGATCGGTGTAGATACAGCCGTCTACCACGGCTACGTAAACTGCAACGCCGATGGCGCCATCACCGGGATCGGCAACGTCCTCCCGCGGGAGGTGCTGCACCTCGTTGCGCTGTGCAAGGCCGCGCAGAAGGGTGACGCCGAGGCGCGGCGGCTGGCATTCGAGCTGGACAGTGCAATGCAGGTCCTGTCCGAAGTCGATGCCGGGCCGGATCTGGTGTTGTTCTTCAAGCACATGATGGTCCTGCGGGGCGAGCAGGCGTATATACATCACTTCAATGAGGGCGACGCCTTGTCGGCCAGCCAGAAGGGCTTCATCGAGGCGCAGTTGCGCATGTTCGACGCCTGGTACGCCGACTGGGCAAAGCAGCCGGAGGCGCGCAAGTACGCCGCCTGACATGGTAGATGTGACCGTCATCGGGGCCGGGGTGATCGGCCTCTCTGCCGCCTTGATGGCACAGGCGCGCGGCATGACGGTCACTGTCGTCGACCGCAAAGGCCCCGCTGCCGGGGCTTCGGCTGGCAATGCCGGGGCGTTCGCCTTCACCGACATCCTGCCGCTCGCCTCTCCCGGCATGCTGAAGAAGGCGCCGAAATGGCTGCTGGACCCGCTTGGCCCGCTGACGATCCCGCCCGCCTATGCCCTTCAGATTGCCCCCTGGCTCTACCGCTTCTGGCGCGCTTGTTCCCCTCGCGCCGTCGCGGCCTCGACCACCGCACAGACGGCGCTTATGGACCTCTCGCGGGCCGAGTTGGAGCCGTTTCTTGCGGCAACCGGTACGTCGGGGATGCTGCGCACGGACGGAAACCTGCAGGTCTATGAAAACGAAGCAGAGTTCCGGGCGTCGATGCCTGGTTGGGAGGCACGGACCGCCCACGGGATCGACTTCCGCCACATGGGCGCCGAGGAGATGGCCGCCCTACAACCCGGCCTGTCGCCCAGGTTCATCAAGGGCACCTTCACCCCCGGATGGTGGTCCATTGCGGACCCTGAACTGTATGTACAGGAGTTAGCCCACAGCTTTCGGAATGCAGGTGGCCGTATCTTCATTGCCGAGGTCAAAGCCCTGCACTGGCATGACTTGGGTGTATATATACAAACAATCGGTGAGCCGCTGACGGCCAAGCAGGTCGTGGTGTGTGCAGGAGCCCATTCGCATCGCATAGCCGCCACCCTCGGCGAGAAAATCCCGCTGGAGACAGAGCGAGGATACAACACCACCCTGCCGCCCGACGCCCTCGACCTGCGCTGTCAGGTCACCTTCGGTGGGCATGGCTTCGTCATCTCGCGGCTGTCAACTGGCATTCGTGTGGGCGGGGCGGTGGAACTTGGGGGCCTGTCCCTGCCGCCGAACTACAAGCGGTCCGAAGCCATGCTTCGGAAGGCAAAGGCTTTTCTGCCGGGTCTGAAGACGGAGGGCGGGGTGCAGTGGATGGGCTTCCGGCCGTCGCTGCCGGATAGCCTGCCTGCCATCGGGCGGTCCAAGGCCTGGCCAGCCGTTGTATATGCATTTGGCCACGGCCACCTCGGCCTGACCCAAAGCGCCGGGACCGCGCGGATCGTGGCGGACCTTCTGACCGACCGGACCCCGCCGCTCGACCTGACCCCTTTCAACCCCCAAAGGTTCTGACATGGCCGTATATACGTTCTCTTGCCTCGACGGGCACACCTGCGGCAACCCGGTGCGGTTGGTTTCGGGTGGAGGGCCCCGGCTGGCGGGGTCCACGATGCTGGAACGCCGGGCGCATTTTCTGAAGGATTACGACTGGATACGGACCGGGCTGATGTATGAGCCGCGGGGGCATGACATGATGTCGGGGTCGATCCTGTATCCTCCGACCCGGGCGGATTGCGACGTGGGGGTGCTGTTCATCGAGACCTCCGGCTGCCTGCCGATGTGCGGGCATGGGTTGATCGGGACGGTGACGATGGGGCTGGAGAACGGGCTGATTACCCCGCGGGAACCGGGGCGGTTGGCGGTGGATGCTCCGGCGGGGCGGGTCGAGGTTTCGTATATACAGGACGGGCGGTTTGTCGAGGAAGTGCGGCTGACAAATGTGCCAGGTTTCCTTTATGCTGAGGGACTTACGGCGGAAGTCGAGGGTCTGGGCGAGGTCGTGGTGGACGTGGCGTATGGCGGGAATTTCTACGCGATTGTGGAGCCGCAGAAGGCGTTTCGCGACATGGCGGACCATACGGCGGGGGAGCTGGTGGGCTGGTCGCCGAAGCTGCGGGCGGCGCTGAATGCGAAGTATGAGTTCGTGCATCCCGAGCATCCGGCGATCAAGGGGCTGAGCCACATCCTGTGGACGGGCAAGCCGACGGTGCCCGGGGCGCATGCGCGTAACGCCGTGTTTTATGGGGAAAAAGCGATTGATCGCAGCCCCTGTGGGACGGGGACTTCGGCCCGGATGGCGCAGCTGGCGGCGAAGGGGAAGCTGGCCGTGGGGGACGAGTTCCACCATGAGAGCATCATCGGGTCGATCTTCAAGGGTCGGGTCGAAGCTGCGGCGACGGTGGCGGGACGGGAGGCGATTGTCCCCTCTGTCGCCGGATGGGCGCGGCAGACGGGGATCAACACGATCTTCATCGACGACCGCGACCCGTTTGCGCATGGGTTCGTGGTGAAGTAGCCGCTGACCGGGCGTTCGGTGCGTTAGATCAAGGGGTTGGCCGGGTTCTGGCCGTCTGGAAAGCGTCTGGAGTGGGTATGGAAAGCGTCCATACGCGCGTATGGGTCCGTTGGCGTTAACCAATCGTCGCGAATCGGGGCTGGTCGGGTGCCTCCATCCCCACCCGCTCCCCAGGGACGGGGAGCATTCACTTGCGTCGCTTGTCCCAGAGATCCGCCACAGCCGCCAATGCGATTGCACTGAGAAGTACGATTGCGGTTTGATTGAAGTCAGTACCACCGAGTGGGAGTACCCCTTTCGTGGCTGCTGGGGCGATCTTGCCAATAACTGAAAGTATGAGAGCAATACTTCCACCCAGCGTGATAAAGACAAAATATGGGTTCATGTGTGCCTCCGGCAGCTGAGGGGTTGTCCAGCCAGCATACAGAAAAAGCGTTCAAAAGTCCCATTTTCCATGTAAAATGGCCAAAAAAGGTCAGATCTACCTATCGATTCCAAATAAGTTGAAGTCACGATATATTGTGTCTGAAAAGACACTTCACGAAAAATCACGGAAATAAAGTGTTTCCACGCGAATTTGAATCCACTATTTTCACGTCAAAAGTCGTGAGAATCGGAACTCTCAAGCCATGAAGCAGAATAGAACGAATCAGGAAAACCCAGATACCGCGAACTTCGCCGACTTGCTTAATGCCGCTGGACTTACGGATCAGGAAGCTGCGAAGGCGTCGTCGCTCCATGTAAACACAGTGAAGAAGATTGTGAGAGGCGACCACGTCCATCCGAACTCACGACTTAAGCTTTTTAGAACACTCCGCCCAGCATCTGATGCAACGGTGCTCCAATACCCGAAAACGGTCATGCGCGAAGTTCCAAAGGTTGCAGACTACACGCCTCAGGCCAAGAAGCACGCGGTACAAAAACTTGCTGAACAACTATCACGAGAGGTCTTTGAACTTACTCTCGAGCTCGTCGCCGGGAGAGCGAAACTTAGTGAAACCGAATACTACGAAATGCTCGGTCTGGTCGACCTCGCAAGGACAACGCTGACCAACGCCAAGCCAAAAACATAATGTATATCATTTGTTTAAATGCGGCAGAGGCATCCGCGGAGATCTGCTTAGCTGAGCAAACTTGCAACTAAACCAAGCTCAACCCTTCGCCGAGAAGTAGTCCGCGATGGTCTTCGCCATCGCCTCGGAAATCCCGTCCACCGCCTGCAAATCCGACAGCCCTGCCCGCGCGACGGCTTTGGCGCTGCCGAAGTGTTGCAGGAGGGCGCGTTTGCGGGTGGCTCCGATGCCGGGGATGTCGTCAAGGGGGGTTAGGCTGACGGCCTTGGCCCGTTTGGCACGGTGGGCGCCGATGGCCCAGCGGTGGGCCTCATCCCGGAGGCGCTGGATGAAGTAGAGGACGGGGTCGTTGCGTTGTAGGGCGAAGGGGCGTTCGTTGGGGCGGTGGAATTCTTCCTTCCCGGCGTCGCGGTCGATGCCCTTGGCGACGCCGACCATCGGGATGTCTTCGACGCCGAGTTCGTTCATGATCTCGGCCACGGCGGAGACCTGCCCCGCGCCGCCGTCAATCACGAGGAAGTCGGGCCACATGTCGGTCTTGCGTTCGGGGTCTTCCTTCAGCAGGCGCTCGAACCGGCGGGTCAGGACTTCCTTCATCATGCCGAAGTCGTCGGAGTTGGCCCCTGCCTCGGACTTGATGTTGAACTTGCGGTATTGCGATTTCAGGAACCCCTCGGTCCCCGCGACGATCATGCCGCCGACGGCGTTGGTGCCCTGGATGTGGGAGTTGTCGTAGACCTCGATCCGCTGCGGCGGGGCGTCGAGGTCGAAGGCTTCGGCGAGGCCGGTGAGGAGCTTGTTCTGCGTGGTGGATTCGGCCATCCGGCGGGCGAGGCTTTCGCGGGCGTTCCTCGTGGCGTTTTCGACCAGCTCCGCCTTTTCGCCGCGCTGGGGAACGGCGAGTTCGACCTTGCGGTTGGCGCGGGCAGTGAGCGCCTCGGTCACCAGGTCGGGGTTGTCGACGGGGTGGGAGAGGAGGATCAGCCGGGGCGGGTCCTTGTCGTCGTAGAACTGGGTGAGGAAGGCCTCCATGATCTCGGGCTCTTCCGCGCCTGCGCCGGTCTTGGGGTAGAAGTCGCGGTTGCCCCAGGACTGGTTGGCGCGGATGAAGAAGACCTGCACGCAGGCCTGGCCGTGTTCGAGGTGGAGGGCGACGACGTCAGCTTCGGCCACGCCTTGCGGGTTGATGCCCTGGGTCTGCTGGACCTGGGTCAGGGCCTTGATCCGGTCGCGGAGGGCGGCGGCGCGTTCGAACTCCATCGCTTCGGAGGCCTCGGTCATCGCCTTGGCAAGGTCGGCCTGGACGGAGGTGGTCTTGCCTTCAAGGAAGCGCTGTGCGTCGTCTACGAGGGTGGCGTAGCCGTCTTCGCTGATCTTGCCGACGCAGGGCGCGCTGCAGCGTTTGATCTGGTACTGCAGGCAGGGGCGGGTGCGGCTTTCGAACATGCTATTGCTGCAGTTGCGGAGGAGGAAGACCTTCTGCAGCTGGTTCAGGGTGCGGTTGACGGCCCCGGCAGAGGCGAAGGGGCCGAAGTAGGCACCCTTTTCGGACTTCTTGCCGCGGTGCTTCTTGATCTGCGGATAGGAGTGTTCGGAGGAGATCAGGATGTTCGGGAACGACTTGTCGTCGCGCAGAAGCACGTTGTAGCGCGGCTTCAGCTGCTTGATCAGGTTCTGTTCGAGGAGGAGCGCCTCAAGTTCCGTGCGCGTGGTCAGGAACATCATCGACGCGGTTTCATGGATCATCCGGGCGATGCGGGCGGAGTGGCCGGAGGGCCGCGCGTAGTTCGTGACCCGAGCCTTGAGGTTGCGCGCCTTGCCGACATACAGCACCTCGGACGCGGCGTTCAGCATCCGGTAGACCCCCGGCGAGCCGTCGAGAGTCTTGAGGTAATCCTGGATCACCTCATGTCCGCTGCGGGGTTTTTCGTCCATGGTTTACACTATGTCGATTCTTTGCTCCGGCTGCCATCAACCGGGGGTGGAGGCAAGAGCAAAGCTGTCCACTGAAACTGGGGATAACTTTGCGGAGAAGATTTCGCGAGGCTGGAATTTCCCTTGTTTTCGGCCCCTTTCGTGAATGTGCCTGTTTTTTAGGCGTTTTTTTAACCTGTTGAAATTACTGTAAAGATTTTCTTCCTTGGCGCAAATCCCTGAAATTCTTAGCGAATTGTGACGAAGGTGTGACGGAGACGTGAGAAGTGGACAAGTTGCCACGGGCACCGCTGGAAGGGCTATTCCACGCCTAGAACGTCAGGGGTCTTCCAGGCCAGGTGCTGACCGCCATCCACGGCGATGAACTGCCCGGTGACGGCGGGGCTGTCGAGGAAGAATCCAAGTGCTGCGGTGATGTCGGACGGGTTCGCGCCACGGCCCAGAACGGTCGCAGCGCGTTGGCGCGAGAAGTGCTCAGCCGTCTGGCGGGCGCCCTGCAGGGTGGGCCCCGGCCCGATGGCGTTGACGCGGACATGCGGGGCAAGGCCTTGCGCGGCGGTTTGGGTGAGGGCCCAGAGGCCCATCTTGGCGATGGTGTAGGTCGAAAACTCGGGCGTCAGCTTCAGGATGCGCTGGTCGATCATGTTGACGATCAGGCCCTGGGCGAGGGATTCGCCCATGTCGTCGGTCAGCGCCGGGGGACATTGGGCGGCGAAGGCTTGCGTCAGGACATAGGGCGCGCGGAGGTTGGATTCGATGTGTCGGTCCCAGGTTTGGCGGGTCGCAGTGTCGATCCGGTCGTATTCGAAGATCGAGGCATTGTTCACAAGGACGGTCAGCGGCCCAAGCGCGTCGGTCACGGCGGGGATCAGGGCCTGGACCTGTGCCTCAATCAGAAGGTCGGCCTGAAATGTCTGCGCGCGGCGGCCCATGGCGCGGATTTCGGCGGCGACGGCCTTGGCTTCGTCGGAGGACGAGGCGTAGTGGACGGCGACGTCGTGCCCACGGCCCG
>JBGSVS010000092.1:0-3650 GCA_041752895.1 Tabrizicola sp. | reverse complement strand
GCCGCAACCGGAGCCGCCGCCGTAGGTCGGGGTTCACCCCGACTCTCCACGGCCGCAACCGCCGCCGGGGCAGGGGCGTCCGACACCGTCTCGCCCTCTTCCACCAACACCGCAATCGGAGTGTTCACCTTCACGCCCGCCGTGCCCTCGGCCACCAGAATGCGTCCCACCACACCCTCGTCGACCGCCTCGAATTCCATCGTCGCCTTGTCGGTCTCGATCTCCGCCAGGATCTGCCCCGACTTGACCGTATCGCCTTCCTTCACCAGCCATTTGGCCAGCGTGCCTTCCTCCATCGTGGGGGACAGCGCGGGCATAAGAATTTCGGTTGCCATGGTTTCCCCTCCCTCAGGCGTAAATGTCGGTCCAAAGCTCCGCGACGGGCGGCTCCGGGCTTTCCTTGGCGAATTCCGCACTCTCGTTCACAATCGCCTTGATGTCCTTGTCGATAGCCTTCAGCTCCTCATCGGACGCAAGGCCCCCCTGCGTCAGCAGGTCCCGGACATGCTCGATGCAGTCCTTCTCGGTCTTGATCTTCTCGACCTCTTCCCGCGTGCGATACTTCGCCGGGTCGGACATGGAGTGCCCACGGTACCGGTAAGTCATCATTTCCAGAATATACGGCCCGTTCCCGGCCCGGCAGTGCGCAATCGCCTTTTCGCCAGCCGCCTTCACAGCCAGAACGTCCATTCCGTCGACCTGCTCACCGGGGATGCCATAAGCCAGCCCGCGCCCGAAATAGGTCGTCGATTTGGTCGACCGCTTCACGGAGGTTCCCATCGCGTAGCCGTTGTTTTCGATGACGAAAATCACCGGCAGCTGCCAAAGCTCGGCCATGTTGTAGGTCTCGTAGACCTGGCCCTGGTTCGCCGCCCCGTCGCCGAAATAGGTGAAGGTCACGTTGTCATTGCCTAGATACTTGTCGGCAAATGCCAGCCCGGCCCCCAGCGGCACCTGAGCGCCGACAATCCCGTGCCCACCGTAGAAATGTTTCTCTTTCGAGAACATGTGCATCGAGCCGCCCTTGCCCTTGGAATAGCCGCCGATGCGCCCGGTCAGTTCGGCCATCACACCCTTGGGGTCCATCCCGGCGGCCAGCATGTGCCCGTGATCGCGGTAGCTGGTGACGCGCTTGTCACCTTCCTTGGACGCAGCCTCCAGGCCCACGACCACCGCTTCCTGCCCGATGTAAAGGTGGCAGAACCCGCCGATCAGGCCCATGCCATACAGCTGCCCCGCCTTTTCCTCGAACCGCCGGATCAAAAGCATCTCGCGGTAATATTTCAGCAGGTCTTCCTTCGAGACATTCGGTCTCGCATCGGGCTTCTTGGCCATGAGGCTCCTCCCAGGCAGGTTTGCGACCATGAATATGGTTTAGTATTAAACGACCCATACAGCATCGGAGTTTGCTGGGTCAAAAGGAATCTTCCACGTCGCAGGGTGGCGGGCAGCATGCCACCTATGCGTCGCACGCAACGCCGATTCGAAGGATCAAGGGTAGCACGACCCCGGCAAAATCAGCCAACAATGGCGCAGGTCGGCCAGACCTCTGCAACAGGTCAGCGGATGGCGATCTCGTCCGACCGCATATAGCCCAGCACATCGCGGGCTTGTTGGTCCAGAAGGTCAAGGTCGAGATAGGTGTCCGACAGCCGGTGCGTCAGGTTCTGCATCTCGGCCAGTTCGGCGGACAGCCGGTCGCGTTCCACCCGCAGCGCCTCGGCTTCGGCGTTGATGGCGACGCGGGCGAACATCCCGTAGTCGCCCTGCACGGCGGCAAAGGTGAAATAGACCCCAAGGGCTGCGACAAAGCCCAGATAGGCCAACCCGCCAAGACCGCGTTGCGTGTGTGCTGCCGACATGCGCCCTTCTCCGGCCCCTCTGACGTGGGCCCGTCGCGAATCATGGCACAAGCCGAATCGGTTGTGAATCCCGAAAATGCACGAACGTCAAAGACTTGAACAAAAGAAAAGGGGCCTAAGGGCCCCTTTCAAACCCGCCAGAAAGCCTGCCTCAGGTGATCGAGGCCGCGTAGATCCCGTCCACCGCGCCCTGCAGCACCGCGTCGAATTCCGCATCCGATTGCTGCGCCGACAGCCCTTCGGACAGCGCACGGCTGAAGCTGGCGATGATCCCGTGGTTCTGCGCCAGGATCTCGTTGGCCTTGTCACGGGAGTGCCCGCCCGACAGCGCCACGACCTTCAAGACCTTCGGATGCTTGACCAGCGGCTGGTAGAAATCAGGGCTCGTCGGCAGCGACAGCTTCAGCATCACCTGGCCCTCAATACCTTCCAAAGCTCTCAGAATTTCGTCCTGCAGCATCACTTCGGCCTCAGCCTTGTCGGCAATCGAAATCGTAACTTCCGGCTCCAGGATCGGCATCAGCCCATGGCTTGCCACCTGCCGCCCGATCTCGAACTGCTGCGCCACGATGGCGGCAATCCCTTTGGCATTGGCGGCATTCACCACCGAGCGTTCCTTGGTCCCGTAAATCCCCGCCTTCACGGCGCGGGCGAGCAAAGCATCCAGCTCCGGCATCGGCTTCATCAGCTGAACGCCATCGGCCTCGGCCTCAAGCCCCTTGTCGATCTTCAGGAACGGCACCACGCCGCGCTTGTCCCAAAGGTAGGTTGCCGTCGGAATACCGTCGATCGTCCGGTCCATCGTCTGTTCGAACAGGATCGCCCCAACCACCTTGTCGCCGGCAAAGGCAGGAGACTTGATGATCCGCGCCCGCATCGCGTGGATCAGGTCGAACATCTGCTCTTCGCCCGAGTACTCGCTTTCCGAAACCCCATACAGTTTCAAAGCCTTGGGGGTCGATCCGCCCGACTGGTCCAGGGCTGCGATAAAGCCGCGCCCGTTGCGCACCTGTTCGGTCATCTTCGCGTTGGTCATGTCCGTCTCCCGATGTCTCAAGCTGGCATAGACCCTGCGGCTTAAGCCATCAAGGCCTTCACGCCGGGCAACTCCTTGCCCTCCATCCATTCCAGGAACGCGCCCCCAGCGGTCGAGATGAAGGTAAAGTCATCCGCCGCCCCCGCCGCGTTCAGCGCCGCGACCGTATCGCCACCGCCCGCGACCGACACAAGCTTGCCCTCGCGGGTCAAACGCGCCGCCGCCAAGGCCGCCGCATTGGTCGCCGCGTTGAACGGCTCGATCTCAAAGGCCCCCAAGGGCCCGTTCCAGATCAGCGTCTTCGCCTCGGCAAAGACCGCCTCCAGCCGCGCGACCGTCTCTGGCCCTGCATCCAGGATCATCGCGTCGGGCGGGCATTTGTGGACATCGACGGTCTGGCTTTCGGCCCCAGCCTTGAACTCGCGGGCGACCACCACATCCACCGGCAAGTGGATCTGGCAGCCCGCCTTCTGCGCCCGGTGCCGGATTTCCCGAGCCGTCTCGGCCATCTCACGCTCGGCCAAAGACCGGCCAACCTCGATCCCCTCGGCCACAAGGAAGGTGTTCGCCATCCCCCCGCCGATCACCAGATGGTCGACCTTGGTCACCAGGTTCGCCAGAAGCTCGATCTTGGTCGAAACCTTCGCCCCGCCCACCACAGCCACGACTGGCCGCTGCGGAGACCCCAAAGCCGCCTCAAGCGCCTTCAACCCCGCCGCCCTCGCGCCTCGCCCCTCTGGCAACTCCTCACC
>JBGSVS010000091.1:0-6958 GCA_041752895.1 Tabrizicola sp. | reverse complement strand
CGGCACCCGGGGCGGCGCTGCCGGATGCGGCGATGCTGGGCTGGCTGCCGGTGGCGCTGGTCGGGCCGCTTTTCTACGCGATGGAGGCGACTTATGTCTCGTGGCGGGGGACCGAAGGCATGGACGCGCTGCAGGCGATGCTGGGGGCAAGCCTGACGGGGCTGATCCTGTCCGCGCCGGTTATGCTGGTGCTGGACCAGGCCTATTCGCCATGGCCACTTGGTCGGGATGACTGGGCGCTGGCGCTGTCCTCGGCGCTGCATGCGCTTCTCTATGCCACCTACGTCTGGCTGGCGGCGACGGCGGGGGCGGTCTTCGCGGCGCAGTCAAGCTATCTTGTCACGGCGGCGGGGATGATCTGGGCGATGGTCCTTCTGGGTGAGCGGCCGACTGCCACGGTCTGGTTGGCGCTGGCAGTGATGCTGGCGGGCGTGGCGCTGGTGCAGCCCCGGGCACGGGCAAGGCAGGGGGCTAGCTGATGTTCGGTTTTTCGATCCCGGCCGAGACGCAGCCCTGGGTCGCGATGGCGATCCTTGTGGTGATGTTCGTCCTTTTCGTGCTGGAGCGGTATCCCGTCGAGGTCACGGCCATCGGCGGCGCAGCCCTGATGCTGATCCTGGGCATCCTGCCGTTGCACGAGGCGACCTCGGTCCTGGCAAACCCGGCGCCCTGGACCATCGCCATGATGTTCCTGGTGATGGGTGGCATGGTCCGGACGGGTGCTGTCGAGGCGGTGGTGGGCGCGGTCACACGGCACGCGGGCGACCGGCCCAGGACGGTGGTGGCGGTGCTGATCGGGTCGGTTGCCCTTGCGTCGGCCTTCATGAACAACACGCCGCTTGTCGCGGTGATGATCCCGGTCGTGATACAACTGGCGATCAAGATCGGGGCGGCACCGTCCAAATTGCTCATTCCGCTCAGCTACATGACGGTGCTGGGGGGCATGATCTCGCTGATCGGGACTTCGACCAACCTCTTGGTCGACGGGGTGGCCGCAGACCGGGGACTGGAGCATTTCGGGATGTTCGAGATCGCCCCCCTTGGCATCGCCGTGACGATTGTGGGCGCGATCTTTCTGGCGCTATTCGGCAAACGGCTTTTGCCCGTGCGCCAGTCGATGGGTGTGCTTCTCAGCGACAAGCGCAAGATGAAGTTCTTCACCGAAGTGGCGGTGCCCGAGGATTCAAGCCTCCTGGGCCAGCCGGTGATGGATGTCGACCTCTTCAAGCGCGACGGCGTGCGGGTGATCGACGTTCTGCGGGGCGATGCGTCGTTGCGGCGCGATCTTGCCCCGGTCCGGCTTGAGGCAGGGGACCGGGTGGTCCTGCGCACCGAGATGGCGGAACTGATGGGCCTGCATGAACGGAAGGACGTGCATCTGGTCGACAAGCTGTCGTCGGTTAACACCGAAACCGTCGAGGTGCTGATCGGCCCCGGTTGCAGGATGGAGGGGCACCGGCTGGGCGACCTGCGTCTTCGGCGGCGCTACGGTGTCTATGCACTGGCAGCACACCGGCACAACCAGAACATTGGCCGACAACTTGACGACCTGGTGGTGCGGGTGGGTGACACGCTGCTGCTGGAAGGGCGGATCGAGGACATCCAGCGCCTTGCGGCGGACATGAACCTTCTGGACGTGAACCGCCCGCGGGTGATGGCCTTCCGGCGCGACAAGGCTCCCATCGCGCTGGCGGCGCTGGCGCTGATCATCACGCTGTCGGCGCTGGATGTGGCCCCGATCCTGCCCCTGGCTCTGATTGCGGTGGCAGGCATCCTGGTTACGCAGTGCGTGGACAGCGACGAGGCATTTTCCTTCATTGACGGGCGCCTTTTGGCGATGATCTTCGCCATGCTGGCAGTGGGCGAAGGGCTGGACCAATCCGGCGCGGTCGATCTGATCGTGACTGCAGTAGCACCCTGGCTGGCGGGGCTTGGCCCCTTCGCGGTGATCCTGGCGGTCTATTTCATCGGGCTTGTGCTGACCGAGTTCCTGTCGAACAACGCGGTTGCGGTGATCTACACCCCGGTCGCCATCGAACTGGCCGACAGGCTGGGGCATGACCCGCGACCCTTCGTGGTGGCGGTGATGTTCTCCGCCACGCTCGCCTTTGCGACGCCGGTGGGCTATCAGACCAACATGATGGTCTACGGGCCGGGGGGATATCGGTTTTCGGACTTTGCCCGGGTGGGGGTGCCGCTGAACATCATCGTGATGCTGGTAAGTTGCACGTTGATCCCGCTGATCTGGCCGCTGTAACGGTGTCGGGCCGGTCCACCGGGCCAAACTTGGAAAGGGACCGCCGGATGCCGAAGTGGTTGATGTTGTCGAAGTATCATTGGGCGGTGCTGCTTGTGCTTCTGGGGGCCTGTGCGGCGCTGGTAGCCTGGATCTCGTTCGGGCTGATCAACCTGGCGATGGCGAATTTCGACTTTCTCACGCGATATGGATTTCTTGCCTTCCGCGAGGGCGGCTTGCTGCAGCTTTTGGAAATTGGTGCGAAGGCCTGTGTCGCTTTGGCCGCCTATCTGACGTTCAAGGCGATCGAGACCGAATTGATCCATCGCTGGCGTGGTGACGAAAAATGAGCAACAGCTGGCTTCAAAGGGGAACGCGATGCGCTGGATGATCGGGCTGGCTGCCCTTGCGGGTTGCGCGGTAATTGAGACGGCCCCAGTGCCCCAGGCGGCGCGACTATCGTCCGAAGTGTTGACGCTGTCCCTGTCGGACGGGTCGGTCTGCCGGGCAAACTGGGCCGAGGCGGGCGGCGCGGGCCGGTTCGACGGCTGTGGCCCGGGCTTTGGCTATGCCGTGACCGTGGTCGAGAACCCCAACCTCTTGCGCCAGCTTTTCACCGGACTGACCGGGGCGCTCGGTGCCGATGGCCACGTGCCGCCGATGGCAGAGGTGGTGATCACCGATTCCTCGGGACGTGACCATGTCTTCGTCACGCCGCCGCCCGCGGACCTGTCGGACGACTAGGACGGGGTTGCCTATCGCCCGAAGCCCGGTGTAGAGGACGCCATCACCGAAATGGGACCGAGGGGACGGCCATGGCAGGCCATTCGAAATGGGCGAATATCCAGCATCGCAAGGGCAAGCAGGACAAACTGCGCTCGAAAGCATTTTCCAAGCTGTCGAAGGAAATCACCGTCGCGGCGAAGATGGGGATGCCCGACGTTGATATGAACCCGCGTCTGCGGCTGGCGGTGAAAGCGGCGAAGGCGGTGTCGATGCCGAAGGACGTGATCGACCGCGCGATCAAGAAAAGCCAGATGGGCGACGGGGCGGACTACACCGAGATCCGCTATGAAGGCTATGGCGTGAACGGGATCGCGATCATCGTCGAGGCGCTGACCGACAACCTGAACCGCACCGCGTCGAACGTGCGCAGCTATTTCAGCAAGTGCGGCGGGAACCTTGGGACCACGGGTTCGGTTGCCCACAGCTTTGACCGGGTGGGCGAGATTTCCTATCCGGCCTCGGCAGGCTCGGCCGACGACGTGATGATGGCGGCCTTGGACGCAGGTGCCGACGACGTCGAAAGCGACGAGGACGGTCACTGGATCTATTGCCAGGTGGAAAGCCTGTCCGAAGTGTCCGATGCGCTGGAAAAGGCCCTGGGCGAGTCGACGGAATCAAAGCTGGTCTGGCGGCCGCAGTCGCGGACCGATGTCGATCTCGACACCGCGCAAAAGCTGATGCGGTTGATCGACCTTCTTGAAGAGGACGATGACGTGCAGACCGTGACGCACAACTTCGACGTCCCCGAAGAGGTCGCCGCGCAGTTGGAGTGATCCGGCCAAGCTGCCCCCCGGATCGCCGACAACCAGTCCTGGAAATGCGCGTCAAGCCCTGCTTTCGCGACCGTCCGGCCGCGTCCCACCCGTGGCACAAGCCATGGGCAGGTCCGGTCCGGAGAAAGTCATGCAACGCGTCCTCAACACTTTGAACGCGGGATTCCTGCTGGTGCTGTTCGGCGCCCCGATCCCGGTGATGCTGGGTCTGGTGCCGAATTACATCGCAGGGGCGGATAGCGGGACGGCCATCTGGATTGCTACAGCCCTGATCTATGTCATCGCTTCAGCAGTGTTCCTTCTGTCGTTGCGGATGAACCGGCAAAGCCCCCCGGCAGGGTTCACGCCACCTGGGCCGAAGAAGGCCATCCTGGTCAGCCTGCTGGTTCTGGGGCTATATCTCGTCTTTGTGCCGATGACGGTGCGAGGCGCTGTGCCGGCTTTTGGCACCTATGTCCGGGATACTCCCCAACTGCGCGAGCTGGTGGTGGTTGATCTGGCGTTCTCGGGCTCGGGCCGCAGGTCTTGCGCTGGCGCGGTGCGGGTTGAGGGCATGTTCTTCTTTTCGCGCCTCTGCGGGGTGCCGGAAGACCTTCGGTCGCAGATGAAACCGGGGGACCGGATTGAAGTGACGGGACCGGGTCATGCGCTGGGTCTTCGGGTCGAAACCGTGCGTCTTCTCGACTAAGTTCGGGTGCGGCAGGGGATCGCCCAGTCTTGGCGATCTTTCCGCAAACCTCTTGCAATACAGGGTCGGAAGGCGCATGTGCACCGGGCAGGGTTTCTTTTCTATCGTCTTCTGTCTGCTTCGGCCTTCAGCTTCGATCGACACGACACTTGGGCCAGGCCACCGCAAACCTGCGGGTGGCACACTAGACAGGAGACATCACGATGGCCAATGGCACCGTGAAATGGTTCAACGCCACCAAGGGTTTCGGCTTCATCGCCCCCGCAGGCGGTTCGAAGGACGTGTTCGTCCACATCACCGCTCTGGAGCGTGCGGGCATCCGCTCGCTGCCAGATGGGCAGGCTGTGACCTATGACGTCGAGCAGGACCGCAACGGCCGTGAATCGGCTGTGAACCTGGCGCTGGCGTAAGCCTTACCGCCTACAAGATCTGAAACGGGGGTGGCGAAAGCCGCCCCCGTTTGCATTCGTGGCGCAGGAATTGGGGTGGGCATGACCTGCATCAAGGCGCGTGACGGGACCCTAAAGCAGTCTTGCCAGAAGCAATCGGTAGGAGGTTCGGTGATGCGGGGCATCTGGATAGCGCTGGCAGTGGCGGGTCTGGGCGGAATGGCCCGGGCCGAGGGAGAAGATGTGGTCGGTGACGCAGCCAAAGGTGCCGTGCTGTATCAGGAGCATTGCGCGGTCTGCCACGGCGGCGAGGCCGCGGGCAACGGTCCGATGGCCCCGGTTCTTCTGGTCCAGCCCTCTGACCTGACCACCTTGGTCGCGCGCCATGGCGGGGTCTTCCCGCTGGAGCGGGTGGCGACCCGGATCGACGGGCGCGAACCCCTGGTGTCGCATGGCAGCGATATGCCGATCTACGGGCCGTTCTTTCAGGGTCGCGACGTCGCGCTTGCGACCGAGGCCGGCCAACCCCTGCTGACCAGCCGGCCGATCGCGGATCTGATTGCCTGGCTGCGCACGATCCAGAAATAGGCATCTTAGGGCGGGACAAGGGTTGCCCGCGCTGCGACACGAATCGCGTCGGTGACCGGGCGCAGGGCCGGTGCCGCTAGGCGGGTGAACTGCCAGTGCAGGGCAACGTCGAGAGGCGCGTCAGGTAAAAGGGTCACGAGCGCACCCGACGCAAGGAGCGGTGCGACAAACGGTTCGGGGTTCATGCCCCAGGCGAGCCCGGCAAGGCAGGCATCGACAAAGGCCTGCGACGAAGCAATGCGGTGGGTCGGGAAGGCAGTGCGCTGCATCCCGAGGGTGCGGGAAACCCAGCGCGCCTGCAGGCGGTCCTTGTCGGAAAAGGTAAGCGCGGGTGCGCGGGCCAGGGCTTTGGGCGTGACGCCATCGGGAAACCATCGGGCGACATAGGCGGGCGATGCCGTGGCACAATAGCGCAAGGAGCCCAGCGCAAAGGTGTCGCAGCCTTGCAGGGTGCCGGGGTGCGAGGTGATGGCGGCAACGACCTCACCCCGCCGAAGCCAGTCCTGGCTTACATCCTGGTCATCGATGACGAGATCGAAGAGGAAGCCTTCGGTCGCGGCCAGGGCGGGGATCACTTAGGTTGCAAGGCTGTCGGCATTGACCGCGATCCGTAGGGTCGTCTGGCCCGGGGCAAGGGCAGGAAGGTCCTGCGCGAGGGTGCGTTCAAGAAGGGCGACCTCGTCATGATGGCGGATCAGGCGCAGGCCGGTGTTGGTGGCCGAGCAGGGCTGACCTCGGCGGACAAGAAGCGTGCCGATGGCTTCCTCAAGCGCCTTGATCCGCTGCGAGATGGCCGAAGGGGTGACATGCAGATCACTTGCGGCAAGGTCGAAGGACCCGCGACGGTGGACGGCAGCTAGGGCTGCAAGCTGAGCGGGGTCAAGCATTAGCATCGTTTAATTGGTATCAGGAAGCTTAAGTGGATTTTGACTTGGCCAGAACGTAGGTCAAGGGGAATGGAGGGACCAATGGCGCAGAGAGATCTGGCGATACTCTTGCGGACGATGGAGCCGGAGCTGTTCCCGGAACCCTATGGCTTTGCGGTCTGGGACGGGGCGCTGTCGTTCCGGCCCTTCGCGACAGTCGCGGAAGCTGAGGGGCAGACGGTGGTCGCGGATCTGGTGGCGATGCGGGCGGCCGGACTGACCTCGCAGCCCTGGGCGCGGATCAGTTTGACCGTGCATTCGGACCTGGAGGCAGTGGGCTTGACCGCGGTCTTTGCCGGCGCCCTGGGTGCCGAGGGGATCAGTTGCAACGTGATCGCCGGATTTCACCACGACCACCTGTTCGTGCAGTGGGACCGGCGGGAGGACGCGATGGCGGCTTTGCGGGCTTTGTCGCGTGCTTGAAGCGGCGGTGAACGGCTATCTGGTGGCGCTGAGCCTGATCCTGGCGATCGGGGCGCAGAATGCCTTCGTGCTGCGGCAGGGACTGCGGCGGGAGCATGTCGGGCCGGTGGTGGCGGTCTGCGCGCTGTCTGACGCGGTCTTGATCGGGG
>JBGSVS010000090.1:0-3780 GCA_041752895.1 Tabrizicola sp. | reverse complement strand
CGAGACGGCCTGCGCGATGCGTTCGGACGGGACGACGGCGGCAAGGCCCAGGCCAAGGACGACCAGAACCACCAGCGCAATACCGGCCCGGATGACCCAACGCATGCTCACCTCCTGAAGATTTTCTTGTTTTGCCGAAGTTTATGCCCCCGGGCGGCAGGTTGCCAAGTCAGGGAGGGCCAACTGGCATCAAATGGCCGAGAGCGCGGGCTTTCCTGACGAGCCGCGGCGCGGTATAGGCGGCGAATGTCCGAGAACCCGCCGATCCTTCGCCCCGACCTTGCCCGCGCTTTGGTGCCCGACACGCGCCGAGAGGGCCAGCCGACCATCGGCATGGTCTCGCTTGGTTGCCCGAAGGCGCTGGTGGACAGCGAACGCATCCTGACCCGCCTGCGCGCCGAGGGCTATGCGATTTCGCCCGACTACAAGGGGGCCGACGCGGTGATCGTGAACACCTGCGGGTTTTTGGATTCGGCAAAGGCGGAAAGCCTGGAGGCGATCGGCGAGGCGTTGCAGGAAAACGGCCGGGTGATTGTGACGGGGTGTCTGGGGGCGGAACCTGAATACATCACCGGCGCGCATCCGAAGGTGTTGGCGGTGACCGGCCCGCATCAGTACGAGGCGGTTCTGGATGCCGTTCACGGCGCGGTGCCGCCTGCGCCGGACCCTTTCATCGACCTTCTGCCCGCGACCGGAGTTTCACTGACCCCCCGGCACTACAGCTATCTGAAGATCTCGGAAGGCTGTAATCACAAGTGCAAGTTCTGCATCATCCCGGACATGCGCGGTCGGTTGGTCAGCCGCCCGGCCCATGCCGTCCTGCGCGAGGCGGAAAAGCTGGTCGAGGCAGGGGTGCGCGAGCTTCTGGTCATCTCGCAGGATACCTCGGCCTATGGGGTGGACCGCAAGCATGACCTAAGCCCTTGGAAGGGCGCCGAGGTGCGAGCGCATATCACCGATCTTGCGCGCGAGATCGGAAAGCTGGGGGCCTGGGTGCGGCTGCACTACGTCTACCCCTACCCCCATGTCCGCGACCTGATCCCGCTGATGGCGGAGGGGCTGGTGCTGCCATACCTGGACATCCCCTTCCAGCACGCCCATCCGGATGTGCTGAAGCGCATGGCTCGCCCGGCGGCGGCTGCGAAGACGCTGGACGAGATCGCGGCCTGGCGGTCGGTCTGCCCCGACCTGACGCTGCGGTCGACCTTCATCGTCGGCTACCCGGGCGAGACGGAGGCGGAGTTCCAGACGCTTCTTGACTGGCTGGACGAGGCGCAACTGGATCGCGTGGGGTGCTTTCAGTACGAAAACGTCGCCGGGGCGCGGTCGAACGACCTGCCGGACCATATGCCTGCAGACGTGAAGCAGGACCGCTGGGATCGCTTTATGGAAAAGGCCCAGGCGATTTCGGCAGCGAAACTGGCCGCAAAGGTTGGAAAAGTGCTGGAGGTGATCGTCGACGAGGTTGACGAGGACGGCGCCACCTGCCGCACCAAGGCCGACGCGCCCGAGATCGACGGGAACCTGTTCATTGATGAGGGTTTCGAGGGGCTGACCCCGGGGGATATCGTCAAGGTCGAGGTGGACGAGGCCGGGGAGTATGACTTGTGGGGTCGGAGGGTGTGAGCGCGCTTGTCTTCCGCAACGCGGAGAAACGGGATCTGCCCATTATCCTTGAACTTTCACAAGCGACGTGGAAGAAACATCAGGCATGGAACCCAGATCATTTCAGTGACTGGGAGATCTTTGCCAAAGCCTTGCGTGACCGCTTCGATCCTTCGGCCGCCCCGCAGCGCTCTCCGGTCATGCTTGTCGCCGAACAGAACGGTGCAGTGGTCGGCTATATCTCGGCTGTGCGTGAGATAGTCGACCGCCCAGACGGAAAGGCCGACCATATCGCCCTCATCGACGATATCGAGGTTCATGCTGACCACCGCAGAGCAGGCATCGGTCTTCAGCTCTTGCAAAGAATACGAGACCGTCTCACGGCGGAAGGCGCGACGAAATTGCGCGCCGTGATCTGGGCATTCAACACCGAAAGCCTGACCTTTTTCACAAAGGCTGGATTGACGCTAAACTTCCACGGCGTCTCGCAAAGTCTCGCCCCGCCCGTCGACGGTCCGCACACCTCAAAGGTAAGGCGCAAACCCTTGTGGAAACACGTGCTTATCGTCATGCTGGGCGTCTATTTGACACTGCTGATCGTCGAACGGCTGCAACTCCTGTTGAACTCGAATTAAGGTCGCTTTGGGCACAGGACGCCATTCCCTAGACCCCATGGATCAAACTCCGAAAGAACGGATTCTCCGACAGGAATGAGCTTGATTTTCCGCAGACGACGCGGCTCCCTCTGCGAGATTGCGACGAAACTCCCTCAAATTAAATGTCTCGGTGGCTTTCCTATCGCCCTACCCCACCAGCACCACCACCCAGGCCACCCCCGCCGAAAGGGCCGCCAGTGCCACGCAGGCGGAGCCGCAGTCCTTGGCCTTCTTCGCCCTTGGATCGGGGTCGGGGGAGATTTGGTCCACCACCTCTTCGATGGCGGTGTTGATCAACTCCGCCGCCAGCACCAGAAGCCCCAGCGCCAGGATCAGGGCGCGTTCACCCGGGGTGAGGTCTAGCGTGAAGGCCGCAGCCGCCGACAGCAAATTGGCCAAGGTCCATTGCCGCAAGGTCTTTTCCGTCGCCCAGGCGGCGCGAAAGCCGTCCCAGGACCAGATCACCGTATTGACCAGCCGCCTTGCCTCGGCCCGCAGGATCTTCTGCATGGACGCCTCCCCCCGTTCCCCCGGGGAAAGCCTATCGGCGCGGGTCCGGTACGTCGAGAGGCGCGCGGAGTGCCGCGAGTGCGGCACGTGTGCAGGTGACGATATGGGCAAAGCGGTCGCCGCCAAGGTGCACGCCGCCATACCAGCGGGTCACGACGACGATACGGTCGGCCACGGCCTCGCGTTCCAGCATCTTCAGGATCACCGCCCCGGCCCCGGCCTAGCCGTCGTCATTCTTCAGCGGGCCGCCGTCCGACAGTAGGGCCGCCCAGGAATGATGCGTCGCGCGGTCGAACTTGCGGCGCTGGCGCAACGTGGCGAGGAAAGCGTCGATCTCGGCCTTCGTGCGCACGGTCCCGGCAGCGGCGGCATAGCGCGAGCCACGATCGCGGATGAGGTCTTCCATCACGATCATGCGGGCAGGCTAACGGATCGCCGCGCGGCAGGAAAGACGGTCAGCCAAGCGCCTCGATCCCGGCCTTGTTCGGGCAGAAGCCGGGCATCGCCTGGGCCGGGCCCGAGGTCACAAGCCAGCTTTCGCAAAGCTCGCCCTTGCCGCAGGCGGCGCAGCGGGAAACCAATTCTTCCAGCTCATTGCGCTGCAGCCAGCCCTCGACAACAGCCCGGGGCAGGTTCACCCCGGAAATCCGTGCCATACCGCGCGTGAGCCACCACGCCTTCGGCGCCTCTGGATACCCGATCATCGTCCCGACCTCCTGATCATGTCGCCCATGCTGCACGCGGACCGGCCAGGTGGCATTGACCCAGATCAAGACCCCCGCAGGCGGCGGACGGTGGCGACGACAAGCGCCTTCCTTTCGGCATTTGGCGGGTGGCTGCCAAGGAACCTGTCGCCCGGGTCGGGCAAGCGGTCGAAAAAGCCGGTGCCGCGCACGGGGTCATAGCCGGCACGGAAGGCGATCTCGGTGCCCAAGGCGTCGGCCTCAAGCTCGAACTCGCGAGAATAGCTGCGGGCGGCGACCTCGGCCCCGATGTTCTGGGCGGCGCG
>JBGSVS010000089.1:0-3594 GCA_041752895.1 Tabrizicola sp. | reverse complement strand
GGCTGCTTGCGCCCTTTGTCATCCATCAGGGCGCGGCACATGACGGCGACCGCGAAAGTTACACCGATGCCGCCAATGCCGTCCTGCGCGACGGTTCTGACCTGGGCGCAGCTTTCCGCTGAATTCTCCGCATCAATCTGTCACAGGCTTGTAACAGGTGATGACACGACTCGGGTTTCGTGGTGCACTTGATCCCGTGGGTAGCTTTTACAGGAGGACGACCATGACGATCGCATCGCATCTGGTGGAACTGCGCAGGAAGCACGAAACCTTGTCCGAAATGGTTGAACAAGCCCAGCGCAGCCCCGCAACGGATGCCCTGAAGATCGCGGATCTGAAGAAGCAGAAGCTGCGCCTCAAGGAGGAGATTGAGCGGCTGAGCCACTAACCCTTTCCGGCACTAACTCTTTCCGGCGCTGGCCCGGGCGGCCAGCGCCGCACCCGCCGTAATCAGCACCGCCGCAAGGGCGATGATCCAGGTTGGTTTTGCTATACCCGCCGCGACTAGCGCGAGGGTGGACAGCAAGGGCGCCGCATAGCTGGCGACGCCCAAAAGCTGGATGTCGCCCCGTTTCATGCCGATGTCCCAGGTGAAGAACGCCGCCCCCACGGGTCCGATACCAAGGGCAAGCACGGCTCCCCAGCCCAAGGCGCCAACGGGCCAGACGGTCTCCTCCAGTGCCAGATGCGCCACGACCGACAGCGCCGCCGTCGCAAGGCAAAACACCGTCACGCTTTCGGTCGGCACAGACCCAAGTCGCCGCGACAGGACCGAATAGCCCGCCCAGGTCAGCGCGCAGACGAAGGCCAGCGCCAGCCCAAGAGCCGAGCCTTCGGCCTCGCCCCCCCGTCCCAGCACGATCAGCGCGGCTCCGGCAAAGGCGATCAGTGCACCGATGACATGCGGCGCGCGCAGCTGCTCCCCCGGCAGCAGGCCTGACATCAGCACGATGAACAGCGGCCAGAGATAGGCGATCAACCCGGTTTCCGCGGTGGGCGAAAGCCGGAACGCCGTGAAATACAGGACATGATAGCCGAAAAGTCCCAGCGTCCCGAAAACATAGACCTTCCAGCTGATCCCTTTCAGCACTCCGAACCCCTGCCGTGCGGTCCAGATCAGACCGATCAGCCCGCCGATCCCGAAACAGATCGCGTTCAGCATCAGGGGCGGCACCGGCGCGCTTCCGATGGTGAACAGCGCCAGAAGCGACCACATCAGGACGGCCGTGAACCCGATAGCCGTTGCCTTGGCTTGCGTCATGCTGACCGATCCCTGGACACCTTGCCCGACATGGGTCTTGCCCGAAGCGCAGGCCCAGGTCCAGCGGTGCGCGACAGCACTGCCCGAGGCCAGACAAGGGTTTCCAGTAGCGACGGTCAGATATGTAAAATGGTCATGGGTGCTGACCTTGCCTTCGCGGCGCCGCTGCCCCATCTTTGCCCACAGGGAGGACAGGTCCGAAAGGAGATGTCCAAATGCATTCCACCGAACGCGAAGTTGACTACGACGCGATCATTCGCCGCGCGCACGAACTGCGGGCCGAAGCGATCCTCGACATGGCTCGCGCTGTTGCTGGCTACTTTCGCCGCACCCGGCCAATGACCACGGCAAAGCAAGCCTGAACCAGCAACGGCCCGCCCCGAAGACAGCGCTTCCGGGCGGGCCTTCTGCGGTCAGACCACGAACTGCCCGCCGTTCGCGCTGATCGTGGACCCGGTGATGAAGCCCGCATCATCCGAGGCGAGGAACACACAGATCCGGGCGATTTCCTCGGGCTCGCCCAGGCGGCCTACCGGGATCAGCGGGATGATGCGTTCGTTCAGCACCTTCTCGTCGATGGCCTTCACCATCTCGGTCGCGATATAGCCCGGGCAGATCGCGTTGACCGTGATCCCGGCCCGCGCGCCTTCCTGCGCCAGCGCCTTGGTGAACCCAAGGTCCCCGGCCTTGGCCGCCGAATAGTTCGCCTGACCCGCCTGACCCTTCTGCCCGTTGATCGAGCTGATCGAGATCACCCGCCCGAACTTTCGGTCGCGCATGCCCGACCACAGCGGATGGGTCATGTTGAACAGACCCGAAAGGTTGGTGTCGATCACCTCTTTCCACTGCGCGGGCGTCATCTTGTGGAACATGGCGTCGCGGGTGATGCCCGCATTGTTCACCAGGATGTCGACCGGCCCGAGGTCGGCCTCGACCTTGGCCACGCCCGCCGCGCAGGCGTCATAGTCGGCCACGGACCACTTGTAGGTCGGGATGCCGGTCGCCTTGGTGAAGGCCGCCGCCGCCTCGTCGTTGCCGGCGTAGTTCGCCGCAACCGTGTAGCCCGCCGCCTTCAGCGCGACCGAGATCGCCGCGCCAATTCCACGCGATCCGCCAGTGACCAGTGCTACCCGTGCCATGCTTTCTCCTCCCGGCATGCAGTTGTATTCCTTGAAATAGCGTTACCGAAACGAATGAGGGCGCGCAAGATTATTGCGCGCCCTTTTGCCAATCACCGTAAACTGCGTGCCAGCACGCAGCCACAACTTACCGTTCGAGGCACATGGCGACACCCATGCCGCCGCCGATGCACAGGGTGGCCAGACCCTTGTTTGCGCCCGACCGGCCCATCTCGAACAGCAGAGTGTTCAGGATCCGCGCGCCCGAGGCCCCGATCGGGTGACCGATGGCAATCGCACCGCCGTTCACGTTCACCTTGGCCGGGTCCCAGCCCATGTCCTTGTTCACTGCGCAGGCCTGCGCCGCAAACGCCTCGTTCGCTTCGACAAGGTCAAGATCGCCGACTTTCCAGCCCGCCTTGGCCAACGTCTTGCGGCTGGCGTGGATCGGGCCGACACCCATGATCGACGGATCAAGCCCGGCGGTCGCGTAGGACGCGATGCGAGCCAGCGGGGTCAGCCCGCGCTTGGCGGCCTCTTCCGCCGTCATCAGCACCACCGCAGCAGCGCCGTCGTTGAGGCCGCTGGCATTCGCCGCCGTGACCGAGCCGTCCTTGGTGAAGGCGGGACGCAGCTTCTGCATGCTTTCCAGCGTCGCACCGTGACGGATGTATTCGTCCTGATCCACCAGGATGTCGCCCTTGCGGGTCTTGACGGTGAAGCCGACGATCTCATCCTTGAACTTGCCGGCCTTCTGCGCCGCCTCGGCCTTGTTCTGGCTGGCCAGCGCGAATTCGTCCTGCATGTCGCGGCTGATCTGCCACTGGTTGGCAACGTTTTCCGCCGTCTGGCCCATGTGATAGCCGTTGAAGGCGTCCCAGAGGCCGTCCTTGATCATCGAGTCGATGAAGTTCAGGTCGCCCATTTTCTGCCCCGCGCGCAGATGCGCAACGTGGGGCGAAAGTGACATCGATTCCTGACCGCCCGCAACGACGATCCGCGCATCGCCCAGCTGGACATGCTGCGCGCCCAAGGCCACCGCCCGCAGGCCCGAGCCGCAGACCTGGTTCAGCGACCAGGCCGAGGATTCCTTCGGCAAGCCCGCCTTGATATGCGCATGACGCGCCGGGTTCTGGCCCTGACCGGCGGTCAGCACCTGGCCCAGAATGGTCTCATCGACTTCGGATTTGTCGATACCGGCGCGGGCAATAACGC
>JBGSVS010000088.1:0-1657 GCA_041752895.1 Tabrizicola sp. | reverse complement strand
TCGATCAGGAACCGCAGTTCCGCCGGGTCCATCGAGTTGATGATGTCCGGCCCCTTGCGATAGCGGGTGTCGGTGTAGTGCCGTTCCAGGATGCAGGCGCCCAGTGCCACTGAGGCCAGCGCCATTTCCGGCCCGATGGAGTGGTCGGAAAAGCCGACCACCGCCTTGGGAAAGGCATTCCGCAGATCAGTCACGCCCCGCAGGCTGACGATCTCGGCCGGGCTGGGATAGAGGTTGGTGCATTCCAGCAGCGCATAGTCGATCCCGGCCTTGTCAAGAATATCCACCGAAGCCCGAATGGTTTCAATGGTTTGCATCCCCGTCGACAGGATCACGGGCTTGCCCTTCCGCGCGATGTGGCGGATCAGCGGCAGGTTGTCAGCCTCACCCGAGCCGATCTTGTAGGCGGGCACATCCTGCGTCTCCAGCCAATCCGCCGCCGCCCGGCTGAACGGCGTCGAGATCCAGATCAGCCCCAGGCTTTCGGTATAGCGCTTGAGTTCCGCCTCTTCGTCGAGGCTCAGCGCACAGCGTTCCATCACATGCCAGATCGAGACGTCGGCGTTCGGCGGGAAGATCGACTTCGCCTCCTCGGTCATCTCGTCTTCGATGATGTGGGTCTGGTGCTTGATCATCTCGCAGCCCGCACCGGCAGCCAGCCGCACCATTTCCTTGGCGACGCCCAGGTCGCCGCCGTGGTTGATGCCGATCTCGGCGATCACAAGCGGGGGGTGGCCGGGGCCGATCTCGCGGTGGGCGATCTTCATGGGCGTCTTCCTCTGGTTGCCGCCCGTGGTGCGTCAGCCGGTCCCGCCTGTCAAGCCGCCGAGATCGAGACCAGCGGGTAGCGCACCAGCACCTCATAGTGCGGGCCCTTGCCGGTCAGGTGGCTTTGCCAAAGCGTCAGTTCGCTGACCTCCCAGGGCTCGGTCCGGAACCCCTGCCCCATGGCTACGGCACGTTCCAGCCGCATCGTGTCGACCGGCGGCGGGGGCGGAAAGCGGCCCAGGGTGACATGCGGGGTGAACTTGCGCGCCTCAATCCTGCACCCAGCACGGCGGGCGATCGTCTCGACCTTGGCCTGCAGGTGCATCAGCTCAGCGCACGGCGCGACCCCGGCCCAGGCGGTGTGGGGCTTGTCCTTGCCAAAGAGACCAAGCCCCTGCAAGGCAAGCGAAAAGCGGGGCACCCGCAGCGCTTCGAACCCCTCATGCGCTGCCTCCAATGCCGGTTCGGGACAGTCGCCCAGAAAGACGAGCGTCAGGTGCAGGGTCTCCGGCTCTACCTTGCGCGGCATCGGTAGAAGGAACTGCTGCACCTGGCAAGCACCCCGCACCGCCTGTGGCAGATCAAGCCCAAGGAAGGCCCGGATCATCGCCGGGCCAGCACGGCAAGACGCTCGCGGATCTCGGACCGGACCATGCCTTCCCGGGGCGCATCAAGCAGCGTCCGCTGCATCGTCTCCTCCGGCTCAGGCCGTCCGCCGCCGCCCCAGCTTAGCCGGCGCAGGACCTCTTGCGCTGGGTCCGGCAGGGCTTCGGGCAGGTCCCGGCCCGAAACAAGTCCCCAGATCGCGGTCCAAAGCCTGCCCACCGACCAGGGATTGTAGCCGCCCCCGCCCAGGACGAGAAGCCGCGGCGCGGCCGCCATCAGCGCC
>JBGSVS010000087.1:0-2507 GCA_041752895.1 Tabrizicola sp. | reverse complement strand
GGTCAGCAACACCTGCACCGGGCGCAATCACGCGCAGGCCCGCGCCCGAGGCCCAGGCCGCCACCTTTGCCTCACGCGTGACGACGGCGGCAAGCTGATGCCCCCGGTCAAGCCAGCGCTTGCCGCATTCGACCGTCAGGCTTTCGTTGCCGATCAGAAGGGCAGTCAGGGTCATTTGGTCTCTCCGGTCATTCAGCGGCAAGCCTATGGTCAGGGTGGCGGACATCGCCAGCCTCGGCCGCCTGAATGGCGGCCTTCATCCGTGCGGCCAAAACGCGCACGTTCGGCTCCAGCACCATGGAATCGTGGTCCCCTGGCACTTCGACCACGTCGAGGCGCGGGGCGAAGGGCGTCCAGAGGTTGTCGTGATAGACATATTCCCGCGCCGAGGAGACCCAGTTGCCCCCGGTCACCTTCCAGTGCCGGTCCAGAGGCGGGCGGTAGAGGACCACCTTGCCCTCAGCCCAGCCCTTCAGGTCGTAGACCCCGATGGCGTGGCGGAAGGCGGTCTCGATGGCGGCGTTGTTGTAGGACGGGACCGTCGGGTCGGGTTCGTTCGCGGCCTTGGCGCGGCGCGAGCGTTCCCATTCCCAGCGCCGACGCGCCCAGTCGGCCAGGAACTTCGGACCGCCTGCGCGAATTTCGGCAAGCTTGATCAAGGTCTTGTCGGGCTTGGTCAGGAACGGCCGGACCGGCAATGGCGTGTCGAGGAGGACCATGAGGGCCACCTCTTCGCCTTCCGCACGCAGCATCTGGCCGATCTCCCATGCCGTGAGGCCGCCGCCGGAGAAGCCGCCGAGAAGGTAGGGGCCCTTGGGCTGCACCTGACGGATTTCAGCAAGGCAGGAGGCTGCGGCCTCTTCGATCGTCATGTGCGGCTGGTCGTCACCGAACAGACCCTTGGCCTGGAGGCCGTAGAAGGGGCGGTCGGTGCCCAGAAGGCTGGCGAGGTGCCGCAGGTTGAGGACGTTGCCGAACATACCGGCGACCAGGAAGAACGGCGTCTTCGGCCCGCCGTCGCCGCGGTGCATGGCGACGAGGTGGGTGAACTTCGGCCCCGCCGGATCGGCAAGTTCAGTGGCGGCCGGGGCGTTGTCGTCCTGCGGGCCGATCCGGTCAATGACAAGGGCCGCACAGCGGGCGATGGTCGGGGCCTCGAACAGGATCGAGATCGGGAAGTCGACCTTCCACTGCCGCCGGATCATCGCGAACAGGCGCACGGCGATGAGCGAGTGGCCGCCAAGGGTGAAGAAGTCATCTTCGACGCCCACTTCGGAGACGCCCAGAAGCTCGGCCCAGAAGCCTGCCAGAGTGCGTTCCACGCTGTTGCGCGGGGCGACGTAGGCCGTCTCAAGCTCGGGCCGGGCAAAGCCGGGGCCTTCGGTATCGGCCACGATCGGGGCATTGGCCTGTTTGACCAGCGCTTCAAGGTCGAGCGAGGAGACGATGACCTGCGCGCCGTCCGCTGCGATGGCGCGAAGGAAAGCTTCGGCCCCTTCGGCGGGGCGGATGCCACCGGCAAGGGCCTGGGCAAGGCGCTGTTCGGCGGGAGACTGGCCGCGGCCTTCGTCGTCGCGCACAACCTCGCGCGGGTTCGGGGCGGCGGGTTTCGCCAAGGCTTCCTCGAAGGCGACCTTGCGGAAGGTGATGCCTTCGACCTCGACCAGCGCCTTGCCCGAGGGATCGGTCAGGGTGACGTCGAAGCTGGCCACATCGTCGCCGGGCGTGCCCGAGAGGCGGACCCAGCTGCGAATCTCGGCAGGCAGGGGGCCGTGGACACGGACGCTGGTCGTGGTGACCGGGGCCCAGACGAAGCCTTCGGCGACTTTGGGCAGCAGGGCGATGCCCCAGCCGGTGCCGATGTCGTAAAGCGCAGGGTGCAGCGCGCAGGTGGCGGTGTCGACCACGGCCTGCGGGGGAAGCGCCAGCGTGGCGATCCCCTCACGGTTCCCCAGTGCCGTGGCGCGCAGGACCTGCCAGCGCGGACCAAAGGCGATGCGGTCTTCCTGCGCCGAGGGCAGGTTTTCGCCCCCCTGAGCCATGGCCTTGTCCGGGCAGCGCGCGGCGATGGTGGCAAGGTCGATGGTCCCCGCCGGGGCATCAAGGGCTGCAACGCCCATTTCGGCGGTCAGCGCCCAGCCTTGCGGCTCCAGTGCGCGGGCCTGCAGGCGTTGCTTGCCGTCGCGACTGCGGGTCAGGCTGACGCGGAAGTCGCGGGGCAGGTCGGCCTCAAGCCGGAGGGGGCGGAAGACGGTCAGGTCGGTCAGCTGGAAGCCGGGCTTGGCCCCCGCTGCGGCCAAAGCCTCGCCCGCGATTTCGGGGTAGGCCGAGCCGGGCAGGACGGCGGTGCCGTCCAGCAGGCGGTGGTCGTCCATGACCCAGTGGTCCTTGGTCAGGGTCGCGTGAAAACGGGTTTCATCGTCGCCCTTCTGCATCCGTTCGAGGACCAGCTGGCCGGGCAGCGGTGCGCCTGCGTCCTTGCCCTGACGGCGGGCGTCGGCGTCGGC
>JBGSVS010000086.1:0-2025 GCA_041752895.1 Tabrizicola sp. | reverse complement strand
TCGGCAAGGACGGGGCCGGGGTCCTCGCCCACCCCGTCGATCAGACGGCGGATGCGTGAGGGGACCTGCGGGTTCTGGTCGACGATCAGGGGGATGTGGTCGGCATCATCGGTGGCGGGGGTAGCGTCCAGGACCTTCTGCATCAGAAGGATGGTCGCTTGCGGCCCCATGCCGCCAAGGATGCCAACGGGGCGCATCACTGCTGCAGAGCCTTGCGGTCTTCAGCGAAGGTTGCGTCATAGCCGAACAGGCCCGCCGCGCCCCCGGTGTGCAGGAAGACGACGCGCTGCCCCCGGGTGAAGCGGCCCTTGCGGATCAGGTCGATCAGGCCCGCCGCCCCTTTGCCGGAATAGACCGGGTCAAGCAGGATGCCTTCCAGCTGGGCGAACATGCGGATCGCCTCAAGCGTATCGGCGCGGGGGATGCCGTAGCCCTGACCGACATAGTCGCAATTTGCTACCACGTCTTCGCGGGAGACGACTCCGGGGCAGCCGAGTTTGTCGGCGGTCTTCTGGGCCAGGGCGAAGACGTTTTCCTCCTGCTTTTCCTTGGGCGCGCGGACGCCGATACCCAGAAGGGGGATCCGGGCGTTCAGAGCCTTCAGCCCCGTGATCAGCCCAGCCTGCGTCCCCGCACTGCCCGTGGCAGTGACGATCTTGTCGATCACCAGGCCCCGGTCATTGGCCTGGGAGACAAGCTCGAACGCGCAATTGACGTATCCCAGCGCGCCAGTGGGGTTCGACCCACCACCGGGGATGATGTACGGCCGCCGACCCTTGGCACGCAGCTGGTCGGCCAAAGCCTCCATCTCGGCGGCCATGTCGGCACCGCCCGCCCGGCGCGAGGTCGTGGCGCCGTGCAGATGATCCAGAAGCACGTTGCCGTTCAGATTGTAGTTCTGATCGTTCGACCCGGTGCGGTCTTCCAGCAGGATATGGCAGGCAAGGCCCAGCTTGGCCGCGAAGGCCGCGGTCTGGCGGGCGTGGTTCGACTGGGTGGCGCCCTGGGTGATGATGGTATCTGCGCCCTGCACCTCGGCTTCGGCCATCAGGAATTCAAGCTTGCGGGTCTTGTTGCCGCCCGTCGAAAGCCCGGTGCAATCGTCGCGCTTGATCCAGATCTCGGGTCCGTTGAGTTCCTTGGTCAGCCTTTCCAGGCGTTCGAGCGGCGTCGGCAGATGCGCGAGGAAGATGCGCGGAAACCGGGCGAGATGCATGGGGCGTTCCTTGGCTAACTTGCAGAAGCAAACATTTGCTGAAGGAAAAGCCAATTGCAAATGCGAAATGTGCCGAATATCTTGCAGGAATTGCAAGTTCGGGGGTGCCATGCGGCTGGAGTGGCTGGAAGACATCCTGGCGATTGCGCAAACCGGGTCGTTCGGCGGCGCTGCTGAACGGCGCAACCTGACGCAGTCCGCCTTTTCGCGCCGGGTCCAGCAGATCGAGGACTATGTGGGGGTCGAGCTGTTCGACCGCAGTCGCAAACCCGTGCAACTGCGCCCGGTGACGCTGGCGCAGGCCGTGCAGATCGAGCAGATCGCGGCGTCCTTGCGCCAGCTGGTCGTCGATCTGCGGCGCGGGGACAGGATGGCGTCAAACCGGATCGTCATCGCCAGTCAGCATTCGCTGGCGACCTCGCTGGCGCCACGGATCATCCAGAGCATCCAGGACGGCGGCGAAGAGGTCTATGCGCGGTTGCGGTCGGCGAACCTGGACGAATGTCTTGCGCTGATCGTGTCGCGGACGGCGGATCTGGCGATCGTCTATGGGGTGCAGGGCAGCGACCCCTTTGCCAGCGATTATCTGGAGACGGTCGATCTTTGGGCCGACCAGCTGGTGCCGGTGCTGCGGCCCGATCTGGCCGAGGCGGTCTTGGCCGGGGACATGGCAGAACTGCCCTACATCGCCTATCCGCAGGAGGTCTACTTCGGCACCATCATGGCCGAACGGATCCTGCCCGCGCTGGTCGGTCGCATGGTGGCCCGGCCCAAGGCGGAAACCGCGCTGACGCTTGCGGCGCTGGAAC
>JBGSVS010000085.1:0-4419 GCA_041752895.1 Tabrizicola sp. | reverse complement strand
TGCTTTGAGCGCGCGCGGCTGGCCAAGCAGCCACGGGGCGAGGTGTCGGTCGGTGTGGGCTCGGATGGGCGCACGTCGGCGGGGCTGGAGCTGAACGTCAGTTCCGACTTCCTGCTGGGGAAGGACCCGGCGGCGATCTACGAGTCCTGCGTGATGAACAAGGCGGGCGAGCCGCCAAGCCGACCGCTCTACATGCGGCCGGATTGGCGCTGATGGCAAAGGATGTGATCCCCACGCCCGACCCCCGGCAGGTGCGGTTCGCCAAGGGCGCGCTGGAGCGTATCCGGCGGCGGCGCGTGCGCGAGTTCGAGGCGATGATGGTGACGGGGTTCACCCGCACCTGTCCGGTCTGCGGCTATGTCGGCGAGTTTGCCCCGGTGGGGGAGCCTCCCCGGCTGGACGGGTTGTGCCCCCTGTGCCGATCGCGAGAGCGGCACCGGCTGTTCAAGCTGTGGATCGACCGGCGGGGTGGGATCGGCAAGGACATGTCGGTCCTGCATTTCGCGCCGGAGCCGGTGTTCGAGCCGATCCTGCGCGGGTTGGCGGGAACCTATGTGACCGCCGATTTCATGCGGACGAAGGTCGATCTGAAGCTGAACATCGAAGCGCTTGAGCTGGAGGACGCCAGTTTCGACCTGATCGTCGCGCACCAGATCCTCGAGCATGTCGATCATCACAAGGCTTTGGCCGAGTGTTTCCGGGTGCTGAAACCCGGTGGGCGGCTGGTGGTGACGACTCCGGTGATCGAGGCCTGGGAGACGACTTACGTCAACCCGGCCGTGACCACGGCGCGCGACCGGGTGCTGCATTTCGGCCAGAAGGACCACAGCCGCTATTTCGGGCGGGACCTGAAGGATCACATGCGCGCGGCCGGCTTCGCGCTTTACGAGTTCGTCTCGGTCGAGCCGGATGTTTCCACCTACGCCCTGATGCGCGGCGAAACGCTGTACGAATTGACAAAACCCGCGACCCCCACCCAGTCGAAGACCAGGAAAGGTTGACCCATGGTCCAGTTCACGCTGCCCAAGAATTCCAAGATCCGCACCGGGAAGACCTGGCCGAAGCCCGAGGGGAAGGCTGTCCGCAAGTTCCAGGTCTACCGCTGGAACCCCGATGACGGGGAAAATCCGCGCGTCGACACCTATTTCGTCGACATGGACAGCTGCGGCCCGATGGTCCTGGACGCGCTGATCAAGATCAAGACGGAGATTGATCCCACCCTGACCTTCCGCCGGTCCTGCCGCGAAGGCATTTGCGGGTCCTGTGCGATGAACATCGACGGGATCAACACGCTGGCCTGCATCTACGGCCTCGACGAGATCAAGGGCGACGTGAAGATCTACCCGCTGCCGCATATGGCGGTGATCAAGGACCTGATCCCGGACCTCACGCATTTCTACGCCCAGCATGCGTCGATCATGCCCTGGCTGGAGACGAAGACCAACCGCCCGGCGAAGGAATGGAAGCAGTCGATCGAGGATCGCTCCAAACTCGACGGGCTATATGAATGTGTGATGTGCGCCTGCTGTTCGACGTCCTGCCCGTCCTACTGGTGGAACTCGGACCGCTACCTTGGGCCCGCCGCGTTGCTGCACGCCTATCGCTGGATCATCGACAGCCGGGATGAAGCGACCGGGGAGCGGCTGGATCAGCTGGAAGACCCGTTCAAGCTGTACCGTTGCCATACGATCATGAACTGCGCCAAGACCTGCCCCAAGGGGCTGAACCCAGCGAAGGCGATTGCCGAGATCAAGAAGATGATGGTGGAGCGGGTGGTCTGACGGCAAAGGGGCGCTGGCCCTGAGGGCCGGAGCGGGCTAGGCTTGTGTTTGCGTTCCCCGCGCCCCGCTGATCGGGCCGGGCCATGGAAGGAACGACCTTATGCTGTTGCAGTTGACCTATGCCTCGCGGCCCTTCGGGTTTGATGCGGGTATTCTGAGCAGCATCCTGATTGAGGCCCGGCGCTGCAACGCGCGGGACGGGATCACCGGGGCGCTGATCTGTCGGGATGACCTGTTTTTGCAGTTGCTGGAGGGGCCGGAGGCCGCAGTCGATCGAACCTATGCCCGGATCTGCGCTGATGACCGGCATGTCGAGGTGCGCCGCCTGACCCGCCGGATGATCGACGACGATGCGCGGATGTTCGGGGCCTGGGCGATGCGGGACGATCCGGCCGCGTCCTGGGTCTGGTCGCGCGCCGAGGTGGAAGCCGGTGTCCCGGAACGGTCGACCGAAGACGAGGTGCTGGAGATGTTCCGCAGGCTGCCCGCGGTGGACGTGCCGACCTGAGCGATGCCTTGGGCTTGAACGCGGGCGCAAAGGGCGCAAGGGTGCGCGAATGAAGCCCGATCTTCCCGAACACCCCGCCCCTGCCGACGAGGCCGCCCGCAAGGGCGTGGCCCCCGTGATCTGTTATCCGGTGGAGGGATTGCCTCCACCTGATTTGAGCGCCTACCGGGCCGCGCGGGAGGGGTGGAGCCTGGTCTCGGAAGTGCTGGTGCCGCCGCGTGAAGCGCGAAGCTTTGAGGTCCCGGCGGGGTGGTTCTTTCGGATCGTCAGCACCGAGGGGCCGCAGGTGGGCGACCTGAACCTGTTTGCCCTGGAGAACCTGGGCGAGCGGTTCTTTTCCGGCAAGACCCGGGCGCTGCATGGGACGCATCTGTCGACGGGGGACCGGATGTGGTCCTGCCTGCCTTACCTGCGGCCGATGGCGACGGTGACGGACGATACGCTGGACTGGTATGGGTTCGATGCCTTTGGCGGGTCGGTGCATGACGTGATCGGCACGCGCTGCGATCCCTATACTCATTCGCTGCTGTCGGGGGGTGAGCAGTATCACCACTGCTGCCATTCCAACCTGACCCGGGCTGTCGCCGACCACTGGGGCCTGCCCGCGAAAGCGGCGGAGGTGCATGTGCATGATGTGCTGAACGTGTTCATGTGCACCGGTTTCACCCGCGATACCGGGCAGTATTTCATGAAGGCCTCGCCCGTCCGGCCCGGGGATTATCTGGAGTTCATGGCCGAGATCGACCTTCTGGGCGTCTTGTCGGCTTGTCCGGGTGGGGATTGCTCGGCAGAGCATTCCTCGGACGTGGCGGTGTGCCATCCACTTCTGGTGCAGGTTTTCAGGCCTTCGGCCCCGCCGGTGGGCTGGTCGCCGTCAGGGCCGAACGCCTATGACCGGAGCCACGGTCAGGAGTAGCGCTCCACCGTCGCGGCCTGAAGGTCGTCGTAGCGGTCGCCCCAGGCCCAGCCGACGGGGAGGATGCCGTTGATCTCCTCGCGGTCGTGGTCGTCGAGGTCAATCTCGGGGGCCATGGCCCAGGCTTTCAGGTGGTCAGCCGTCCGGGTGCCGGGGATCGGCAGGATATGCGGCGCGCGGTCGAGGAGCCAGGCGAGGGCGAGGGCTGCGGGGGTGAAGCCCCTGTGCCGGGCGTAGGCGTGGAAGGCGTCAAGTTTGGCACGGTTGTGCGGCCAATTCTCCGGATGAAAGCGCGGGATGCGGGTGCGGAATTCCGTTGGCTGGAAGGCGGCAGGGTCGGCCATCGGGGTGCCGAACGCCCCACGCGCGAGGGGGGAGAAGGGGACGAAGGCGACACCGAGGCTGGCGCAGCGCTGGATCAGGCCAAGTTCCGGGGTGCGGGTCCAGAGGGAGTATTCGTTCTGCACGGCCATGACGGGGTGGACGGCGTGGCAGCGCTCCAAAGTGTACGGGCCGATTTCGGACAGGCCGTAACCGAGGATTTTGCCTTCCTCTTGAAGGCGTTGCATGGTGCCTGCGAGGTCTTCCGCCGGCACCTGGGGGTCGTGGCGGTGGGCGTAGAAGAGGGTGACGTGGTCTACGCCCAGCCGCTTGAGCGACCCTTCCAGTTCGGCGCGCAGGTGTTCGGCCCGGTTGTCGATCCGGCGGGCGGGGTCGTCACTGAAAGCCGCCTTGGTGGCGATGTGGGGGCGTTTGCCGGTTTTCTTGAGCCAGTGGCCGATGAAGGTCTCGCTGACGCCCTCGCCGTAGCGGTTGGCGGTGTCGAGGAAGGTGATCCCTGCGTCCCAGGCGGCGTCGAGGGTTCTGAGGGAATCGGCCTCGGTCGTCGGGCCGAACATGCCGCCGAAGGAGAGGCAGCCAAGGCCGAGGGCGGACACGTCTGGGCCGTGCTGGCCGAGGCGGCGCTGTTTCATGGGGATCTCCTTTGCTTGGGGGGAGCGCAGAAGAGCCCCACGAATCGGTTAGGTCAAGGGTTGATGTAATGCAGGCCCTGGAACTTCGCGCGGAGCGCCTTGGTGCGGGGAGCGACGGTTTCGGGGGCGTTCGAGCGCAGGCCCTCGGCGATGAGGGCGGCGAGGGCTGGGGCGTCGGCGGAGGTGACGCCACGACGGACAAGCTCGGGCGTGCCGATCCTCAGGCCGTTCATGTCGCCG
>JBGSVS010000084.1:0-10889 GCA_041752895.1 Tabrizicola sp. | reverse complement strand
AGGTCGAGGGGCTGGCGGACCTGATCGACGCCGAGACCGAGGCTCAGCGTCGGCAAGCGGTGCGGGTGCTGTCGGGGTCAGTCGGGCAAAAGGTTGATGGCTGGCGGCGCGATCTGATCCGGGCGGGGGCGCTGCTGGAGGCCACGATCGATTTCGCCGATGAGGACGTGCCGGTCGATGTTTCGCCCGAAGTGCTGACGTTGATCGATGGGCTGATGGCTGACCTTGGCGGTGAGGCTGCAGGGGTGACGGCGGCGGAACGCATTCGCGACGGGTTCGAAGTGGCGATTGTCGGTGCGCCTAATGCGGGGAAGTCGACGCTGCTGAACCAGCTGGCGGGCCGCGAGGCCGCGATCACCAGTGAGATTGCCGGGACGACGCGCGATGTGATCGAGGTCCGGATGGAAATTGCCGGGCTGCCGGTGACCTTTCTAGACACGGCGGGTCTGCGCGATACCGAGGATCGGCTGGAACGCGCCGGGATTGATCGGGCGCTGGCGCGGGCCGATGCGGCGGATCTCCGGCTGTTCCTGACGGATGGATCGCCCTTGCCGCTGACACCGGTTGGCGACGATTTGGTGGTACTTGGGAAAGCGGATACCAAATCCGGTTTTTCTGGCTTGGCCGTATCGGGCAAGACGGGGCAAGGGGTGCCGGAACTGATGGCGCAGATTGGCGTCATTCTGGGGGACCGCGTCGGATCAGCTGGCGCTTTGGTGCGCGAACGGCATCGCGTCGCTGTTACAACCGCAATTGGCTCTCTGGCCGAGTCACGGGCGGAAGTGGTAAGGGATGACTCGCGCGTCGAGCTGGCGGCGGAGCATCTGCGGCAGGCGGTCCGGGCACTCGACGCCTTGGTTGGCCGAGTGGATGTCGACGACCTTCTGGGCGAGATTTTCGCCAGTTTCTGCATCGGTAAGTGAGGGTTTCACGTGAAACACTACGATGTCATCGTGATCGGCGGCGGCCATTCGGGCGCTGAAGCTGCTGCTGCTGCGGCCCGGATGGGGGTGTCCACAGCCCTGGTGACATTGCGTGTCGAAACGCTGGGCGCAATGTCCTGCAACCCGGCGATTGGTGGTCTGGGGAAGGGCCACCTTGTGCGCGAGATCGACGCGCTGGACGGTGTGATGGGGCGGATGGCGGACCGCGCTGGGATCCAGTTCCGGCTTTTGAATCGCCGTAAGGGGCCAGCTGTGCAAGGGCCTCGGGCGCAGATCGACCGGCGTTTGTACCGCGAGGCGATGCGGGCCGAGTTGCTGGCGACGCCGGGACTGCAGGTGATCGAGGGTGAAGTGGCCGGGCTGCGTCTGATCGGGGGCGTGGTGGCCGGTGTCGTGCTGGCCTCGGGCGTCGAGTTGGCCTCGGGCCGCGTTGTGCTGACAGCGGGGACTTTCCTGAACGGAGTCATCCATATCGGCGACAAGCGGATGTCGGGCGGTCGGATGGGTGATTCGCCCTCACGGCTGCTGGCGGCGCAACTGGCTGAATTGGCGCTTCCAGTCGGGCGGCTGAAGACCGGGACGCCGCCTCGGCTCGACGGCCGGACGATCGACTGGGCGCGGCTGGAAAGCCAGCCCGGGGATGAGGTTCCGTCGGTGTTTTCTTTCCTGAACCGCGCCCCTGAAGCGCGACAGATTTCCTGCGGGATTACCCATACATCTGAGGCGACCCACCAGATCGTGCGGGATAACCTGGGTCGTTCCGCAATGTATGGTGGGCATATCGAGGGCGTTGGCCCGCGCTACTGCCCGTCGATTGAAGACAAGGTGGTGCGGTTCGCCGACAAGACGTCGCACCAGGTGTTCCTGGAGCCGGAGGGGCTGGATGATCATACGGTCTACCCGAACGGGTTGTCGACCTCGCTGCCCGAGGAGGTCCAGCACGCCTATATCCGTACGATTCCGGGGCTGGAGCAGACAGCGATTCTGCAGCCGGGCTATGCCATCGAGTACGACTACTTCGATCCGCGCGGCTTGCACCGGACGCTGGAAACGCGCGCGGTGCCTGGCTTGTACTTCGCCGGGCAGATCAACGGGACGACCGGCTATGAGGAGGCGGGCTCGCAAGGTCTTGTAGCGGGACTGAACGCAGCCGCAGCTTCTTGTGGCAAAGCGCCCATCGAGTTCAGTCGTACCGATAGCTACATCGGTGTGATGATCGACGATCTGACCTCGCGCGGCGTGACTGAGCCGTATCGGATGTTCACGTCCCGTGCCGAGTTCCGGCTGACAGTACGGGCTGACAACGCGGATCGGCGTCTCACTCCCGTCGGCATTGAAGCGGGCTGCGTGTCGCAAGCGCGGCGCGTTGCGTTCGAAGCAAAGCAAAGCGCTCTCGAATCGGGCCGGGCGACGCTTTCCGAAACCATGATTGGACCGAAAGCTCTGAACGATGCCGGCATCGCAGTCAGCCGTGATGGAGCGAAGCGGTCGGCTTATGATGTGCTGTCGCTTCCGGGTGTGGATCTGGATATTGTAGCTAAGGCATTCGAGGCCTACTACGGCTTGACCCCTGAAGTGCTTGAGCAGCTTCAGATCGACTCCACTTATGACCAATACTCCGACCGCCAGGCGAAGGAAGTCGCTGACTTGCGGCGTCAGGAATCGCAGCGGATCCCAAGTGGGTTCGACTACAACCGGATTTCTGGCCTGTCGAATGAGCTCAAGCAAAAGCTCGCACGCGCGCAGCCTGAGTCGATCTTGCATGCCTCTCGGATAGAAGGCGTAACACCCGCTGCGCTGCTTCTCGTGTTGTCGCACTTGCGCAAGCCAACTGAGCGGCTCGCAGGATGATGGCAGCGGAAGCGCTAAATGTTGGCGGTGTCGATGTTTCACGTGAAACATTCGACGCTCTCAAGTCCTTCGACGCTCAAGTCCGTCGCTGGAACATAGCGATCAACCTTGTGAGCAGGAACTCGCTGGACGACCTCTGGGACCGACACATTGTTGATTCAGCACAAATATTCCGAGCACGTCCCCCTCAAAGCGCGTCCTGGGTTGACTTGGGGTCTGGTGGCGGGTTTCCGGGCCTCGTTGTCGCAATTCTCGCAAAAGAAGCGCAGTCAGCGCTGAGGGTAACGCTTGTCGAATCCGACTTGCGCAAAGCAACGTTCTTGCGCCAAGCAGCGCAGGCTTTGAGTCTGCAAGTGGTTGTGCACAGCACGCGAATCGAATCGCTTCCACCGCAACAAGCTGATGTGCTGTCTGCCCGAGCTCTTGCGTCCTTGTCGGAGTTGCTGAGCTATGCCGAGACTCATTTGCAGCCCGATGGCACAGCGATCTTTCCAAAGGGCGCTCGCTATGCCGAGGAGCTTGCTCAAGCTCGCGAAGCGTGGGATTTCGACTTGGAAGCGATTCCCAGCGCTTCAGACAAAGACGCAGCAATACTCGTAATCAGGAATATTCATCGCCATGTCTGACCGCCCCTACATTCTTGCCCTTGCAAACCAGAAGGGCGGCGTCGGCAAGACGACAACAGCAATCAACCTTGCGGCTGGCCTTGCAGAGTTGGGCCAGAAGGTCCTCCTGGTAGATATCGACCCGCAGGGAAACTCGTCTACCGGGCTTGGGATCCGGCCGGATGCGCGCAAGAAGACAAGCTACGACTTGATCGTCGATGGCGCACAGCTACAGGATGTTGTGATCGACACCAGCATCCCCGACATCATGATCGTGCCTGCGAATGCAGACCTGTCCTCGGCCGACCTCGATATCGTGTCGAACGAAAAGCGCAGCTATCTGCTTCATGACGCTTTGCGGGTGCCCGCGATGGACGCCTATGGCTTCGACTACATTCTGATCGACTGCCCGCCTGCGCTTAGCCTTTTGACAGTGAACGCTCTTGTTGCCGCCCATTCGGTTCTTGTTCCGCTGCAGTGCGAGTTCTTCGCTTTGGAAGGCCTGTCGCAATTGATGCTGACGATTCGCGATGTGCGCAGATCAGCCAATCCGGACCTGCGGATCGAAGGGGTTGTGTTGACGATGCATGATCGACGCAACAGGTTGACAGCCCAGGTCGAAGCGGATGCCCGCGCCAACATGGGCGATCTTGTGATGAAGACGACGATTCCCCGCAACGTACGAATCAGCGAAGCACCCTCTTATGCCTTGCCGGTGCTAACTTACGACTCGGCGTCAAAGGGTGCGGAAGCCTATCGCGCACTGGCAAGGGAAATTGCCGAACGGCATAAAACCCCAGAAATTGCAGAGGCCTGAGCATGTCCAAGAACGAAAGACGCGGCCTTGGGCGTGGGCTGTCGGCCCTGATGGCTGATGTGCACCTGGCGGGTCCGGAGCAAATGGCGACCGGGCGAAAAGCCGAGTTGCATGTGCCGGTCGACAAGCTGGAGCCGAATCCACAGCAGCCGCGGCTGGATTTCCGGCAGGATGAGCTTGAGTCGCTGGCCGATTCGATTCGGCAGAAGGGCGTGATCCAGCCGCTGATCGTGCGCCGCAAGCCCGGTCGTGACACCTATGAAATCGTTGCTGGGGAGCGCCGCTGGCGCGCAGCGCAGCTTGCGCAGTTGCACGAAGTTCCTGTTGTGGTGCGGGACCTTGACGACACCGAAGTGCTGGAAATTGCGATCATCGAGAACATCCAGCGGGCCGATCTGAACGCGATTGAAGAGGCGCTGGGCTTCCGGCAGTTGATGACCCGATTCGGCCACACGCAGGAGAAGCTGGCAGAGGCTTTGAGCAAGAGCCGCAGCCACGTCGCGAATCTGTTGCGGCTGCTGACGCTGCCCAATGATGTGCAGGACTTCGTGCGCGACGGAAAGCTGTCGGCGGGCCACGCGCGGGCGTTGATCGGCAGCGCCAAAGCCTCGGACCTGGCGGCGCAGATCGTGGCCAAGGGGCTGTCGGTGCGCGAGGTCGAGCGGCTGATGAAGGCGCAGGAATCGGCAAAGCCGTCGTCGCCCAAGGCCGCGAAGGGGCTGGACAAGGACGCGGATACGCGGGCCTTGGAGGGGGATCTTTCGGCGAACCTCAAGATGCCGGTTCGGATCGAACACGCCTCCGGAGGAGAGAGCGGGGACCTGGTGATCCGCTATGGCTCGCTGGACGATCTCGATAGGTTGTGCCGAATCCTGTCGCTACTACCAGATGAAGACTAGTCAGCCCGCGCTTTGCCGGTTGGCGAGCAGGGAGCGGAGGATGCCGTTCAGCATCATCACGCCCTGATCGGTTGTGGCGATGCGGTCGCCGGCGCGAGTAAGGAGGCCGAGCGTTTCGACTTCGGCGATCGCGTTTTCTGAGAGCTGCTGACCGGCGAGCGCGGCGAAGCGCTGGAGCGATGCACCCTCGCGGAGACGAAGGGCGAACATCAGATATTCGCTGGCGCGGTCCTCGGCGGCGAGACGCTCAACGGTCTCGGCAGAGCCAGTTCTTTTGAGCGTGCGTTCAAGCCAGGGGGTCGGTTGACGCTCGGCCTCGGTCGCGAATCGGGCCGAATCGAGGGTGAGTCGGCCATGGGCCCCCGGGCCGATTCCGGCGTAATCCCCCATCCGCCAGTAGATCAGGTTGTGGCGTGATTCGTCGCCGGGGCGGGCGTGATTCGACACCTCGTAGGCCGGGAGGCCCGCGACGCGGGTGATCTCTTGCGTCAGTTCGAACATGTCGGCGGAGAGGTCTTCCTCGGGGAGGCCCTTCAGGAGGTTCTTGGCGTGCATCTGGCCGAAAACGGTGCCGTCCTCGATGGTCAGCTGGTAGAGCGAGAGGTGGCTGGTGCCGAAGTCGAGCGCGCGGTGAAGCTCGTCGCGCCAGGCAGCAAGGGTCTGGTTCTGGCGGGCGTAGATCAGGTCGATGGAGACGCGGTCAAAGGTGGACTGGGCGATGGCGATGGCTTTTGCGGCCTCATCGACGGAGTGCATCCGGCCAAGACGGCGGAGGTCTTCTGGGTCAAGCGATTGGATTCCAAGGGAAACGCGGTTGACTCCGGCCTTGGCGTAACTTTCGAAGCGGGCGGCCTCGACGGAGCCGGGGTTGGCCTCCAAGGTGATCTCGATGTCGTTCGCAAGGGTCCAGGTGGCGCGGATGCGGTCGAGGATGCCTTGGACGGTTGCGGCCTCCATCAGTGAGGGCGTGCCGCCGCCGAAGAAGACGGTGTTGAGGATGCGGCCTTGGGTCAGTGCGCCGATGCGGTCGATTTCAAGTTCGAATGCCTGAAGCCAGCGGGACTGGTCGATGCGGGCGGCGACATGGCTGTTGAAGTCGCAGTAGGGGCACTTTGACTGGCAGAAGGGCCAGTGTATATACAGACCGAAACCCGCGTGACGCCAGTCCTCCATCAGGGGAACAGGGCGGTGACGAGCTTCTGGAAAGCGTCGGCGCGGTGAGAGAGGCGGTTTTTCTCCCAGCGGTCCATCTCGCCGAAGGTCTGGGTATAGCCGTCGGGCAGGAAGATCGGGTCGAAGCCGTGGCCTTGATCGCCGCGACCGGGCCAGACGAGGCGGCCGGGGGATTTTCCTTCGAAGACAAGGTCATGGCCGTCGGGGGTGGCGAGGACGAGGGTGCAGCAGAACTGGGCGGTGCGGGGTTCGGGTGCCTTTGCGGCCTCCAGTTCGCGCCAGACGCGCTCCATGCCCACGGCGAAGTCGCGGCCTTTGGCGGTGGTGGCCCAGTTGGCTGTAAATACACCCGGCGCTCCACCAAGGGCGTCAACGGCAAGGCCCGAGTCATCGGCCAGCGCAATGAGGCCGGATGCTTTGGCGGCGGCGTGGGCCTTGAGGCGGGCGTTGCCGATGAAGGTGGTTTCAGTTTCCTCGGGCTCGGGGAGGCCAAGGTCTCCGGCCCCGACGACGGTCACGTCGAAGGCTGCCAGAAGATCGGCGATCTCTTCCAGCTTGCCACGGTTGTGCGTGGCGACCAGCAGACGATCCCCGCGCTTGAGCATCTACAGGCCCAAAGCCGTCCGCTGAGCGACGACCAGCGCGGCGTTGCCTTGGCGAGCGAGGTCGAGAAGGTGGAGGAGTTCGTCCTGGCTGAATGCGGACCCTTCGGCGGACATCTGGACTTCAATCAGCTTACCTGCGCCGGTCATGACGAAGTTTCCATCCGTTCCGGCGGCCGAATCCTCGACATAGTCGAGGTCAAGGACGGGCTGGCCCGCGTAAACGCCGCAGGAGACGGCGGAGACATGGTCAAGCAGCGGGTCAGAGACGATGACGCCGGATGTCAGCAGCTTGTTCACCGCCAGACGCAAAGCAACCCAGCCGCCGGTAATCGAGGCGCAGCGGGTGCCGCCGTCGGCCTGGATCACGTCGCAGTCCACCACGATCTGGCGTTCGCCCAAAGCCTGACGGTCCACGCCTGCCCGCAGGGAGCGTCCGATAAGCCGTTGAATCTCTTGAGTACGGCCGGATTGTTTGCCCGCAGCCGCCTCACGCCGGGTGCGCGAATTCGTCGCGCGGGGCAGCATGCCGTATTCGGCGGTGACCCAGCCCTGGCCGGTATTCTTCAGGAAAGGCGGGGCCTTATCCTCGATTGTGGCCGAGCAGAGAACATGCGTGTCGCCCATCTTGATCAGGCAAGAGCCTTCGGCGTGCCGCATCACGCCGGTTTCGATTGAAACCGCCCGTAGATCGCTTAGTTTTCTGCCTGACGGACGCATCGCCGAACCTCACCTCTAGGATGCGGCCACATATGCAACCGTGGGCCAAGGATGCAACCCCGATTACCATGACCAGCCAACCGATCCTGTCCGACATGAACGACCGCACGCGCGAAGTGTTTCGCCGCGTGGTCGAGGGCTATCTGAACTCGGGCGAGCCGGTCGGGTCGCGGACGCTGACGCGCACGCTGTCCGAGAAGGTGTCCGCAGCGACGGTCCGGAATGTCATGCAGGATCTGGAATATCTGGGCCTTCTGGACAGCCCGCATATCTCGGCCGGGCGGGTGCCGACGCAGGCGGGGCTGCGGATGTTCGTCGACAGTCTTTTGGAAGTCGGCCAGGTTGCACCCGAGGATCAAGAGAAGATCGACGCCACGATGGGCGTCAATGACCACGATGTGACGACGCTTCTGGATGAGGTTGGCGCGGCGCTGTCCGTCATTACGCGCGGCGCAAGCGTTGTGTTGGCGCCAAAACGGGAAGCGGCGATCCGGCATATCGAGTTTGTCAGCCTTGCCCAGGACCGGGCGCTGGTCGTGCTGGTCTTTGCCGATGGGCAGGTGGAAAACCGGGTCTTCGTGCCGCCGCCCGGGCAGACCCCGTCCTCGATGCGCGAGGCGGCCAATTTTCTGAATGCCTTGGCCGAAGGGCGGACACTGTCCGAATTGCGCGCCGGGATGGTTTCCGAGATAGCCAAGCGGCGGCAAGAGATCGATTCGCTGGCGCGCGAGATGGTCGAAAGCGGCTTTGCCCTGTGGGAAAACGCCGGTGAGCCGTCCGAGCGACTGATCGTCCGGGGCCGGTCGAACCTGATCGGCGAAGCGGCGGATCAGTTCGAGATCGACCGTATCCGCAGCCTCTTCGATGATCTGGAACGCAAGCGGGACATCGCCGAATTCCTGAACCTGACCGAGGCGGGCGAAGGTGTGCGCATTTTTATCGGCTCGGAGAACAAGCTTTTCTCACTTTCCGGTTCAAGTCTCGTCGTTTCTCCCTATATGAACGCTGATCGGAAAATCATCGGCGCGGTGGGCGTCATCGGACCGACCAGGCTGAACTATGGCCGGATCGTTCCGATTGTCGATTACACCGCCCAGCTGGTGGGCCGCCTGGTTTCGGACCGCGGCAAGGGTTGAAGAAGGACGTTGCGAATGTCGCAGGAAGAAACCGCCGGATCGCCGGTGGAGCTGGAAGAGTTTGAAGCGGGCTTTGATGAGCTGGAGGCCCTGCGGGCCGAGCGCGATGAGATGCGCGACAAGTTCATGCGCGTGCTGGCCGATGCCGAGAATTCGCGCAAGCGGGCCGAGCGGGACCGGAAAGAGGCCGAGATGTATGGCGGCACGCGGCTCGCGCGCGACCTGCTGCCGGTCTACGACAACCTGAACCGTGCGATCCAGGCGATCCCAGAGGAAACCCGCGCGGCTTCTGCGGCTCTTATCGAGGGGGTCGAGCTGACCCTGCGTGAGCTGACGAATGTGATGACCAAGCACGGGATCACGATGATCTCGCCCGCCGTGGGCGACACGTTCGACCCTCAACTGCATCAGGCGATGTTCGAAGCGCCTTTGCCGGGGACGAAGGCCGGGCAGATCATTCAGGTGGCTACCGAGGGCTTCATGCTGTTCGACCGCCTGCTGCGTCCGGCGCAGGTCGGGGTGTCGTCGAACACGGCGGGGTAAGATCGTAGGGTGCGCTACAGCGCACCTTCGGACGGTGCGCTTTGGCACACCCTACGCCAGGCCCTTGATTTCATAGATCAGTTTCAGGGCCTCCATCGGCGTCAACTCGTCCGGATGGATGTCCTTCAGCCGCTCCTCCACCGCTGAGGCCTTTTGCTTCGGCGGGGGTGAAGGCGGCGGCGAGGCGCGGAACAGGGGCAGGTCGTCGATCAGCGTGGCCTGTTTGCCGCCCTCCCTTTCACCTTTCTCCAATGCCTCCAGCACGATCTTGGCCCGCTCGATGACCGACGCAGGCAAGCCCGCCAGCCGCGCGACCTGCACCCCGTAGCTGCGGTCGGCGGCGCCTTCGCGGACCTCGTGCAGGAAGATGACGTCGCCTTCCCATTCCTTGACCGTGACCGTGGCGTTTTTCACCCCCGGCAGCTTGCCCGCCAGCGCGGTCATCTCGTGGTAATGTGTGGCGAACAGTGCGCGGGAGCGGTTGACCTCGTGCAGGTGTTCCAGCGTCGCCCAGGCGATGGAAAGACCATCGTAGGTGGCGGTGCCGCGGCCGATTTCGTCCAGGATCACCAGCGCGCGGTCATCGGCCTGGTTCAGGATCGCGGCGGTTTCGACCATTTCCACCATGAAGGTGGAGCGGCCCCGGGCAAGGTCATCCGAGGCACCGACGCGGCTGAAAAGCTGGGAGATGAGGCCGATGCGGGCTGTCGTGGCGGGGACGTGGGAGCCGGCCTGGGCAAGGAGCGCGATCAGCGCGTTCTGGCGGAGGAAGGTGGATTTGCCCGCCATGTTGGGGCCGGTCAGCAGCCAGATGGCGGGGGTGTCCTTGTCGGTGAGGGCACAGTCGTTGGCGACGAAGGGCTGGCCGTCGCGGCGCAGGGCGCGTTCGACAACGGGGTGGCGGCCAGCGGTGATCTGGAAGGCGCGGCTGTCGTCCACTGTTGGGGCGCACCAGTTTTCTTCGGCGGAAAGGTCGGCGAAGGCGGCGGCGAGGTCGATCTCGGCTAGGGCGCGCGCGGCTTGGGCGATGGGGGCGGAGGCGTCGAGGAGCTGGGCCTTGAGGGTCGTGTAGTGGCGCTTTTCGATCTCCAGCGCATGGTTGGCGGAGTTCAAGATCCTCGTTTCCAGGTCGCTGAGGGCGAGAGTGGTGAAGCGGACCTGACCGGCGGTGGTCTGGCGGTGGATGAAAAGCTGAGGGTTCGCACGCATCCGGTCTTCGTGGGTGGTCGTGGTTTCGATGAAATAGCCCAGCACGTTGTTGTGCTTGATCTTTAGGGATTGGATGCCGGTCGTCTCGATGTAGTCGGCCTGCATCCGGGCGATGACGCCACGGCCTTCGTCGCGCAGGGCGCGGGTTTCGTCGAGTTCGCGGTCGTAGCCGGCTGCGATGTAGCCGCCGTCGCGGGTGAGAAGGGGTGGCTCGGCGACAAGGGATTGGGTCAGGAGTTGGACGAGGGCGTCGTGGCCGACAAGGGCTTGCGCGGCTTCGGTCAAAAGGGGCGGGGCGTTGGCGAGGAGTTGGGCGATGCGGCCCGCCTGTTCCAGTCCCGCGCGGATCGCGGTCATGTCGCGGGGGCCGTCGCGGTCAAGCGCGAGGCG
>JBGSVS010000083.1:0-4761 GCA_041752895.1 Tabrizicola sp. | reverse complement strand
AGCGGGCGGCGTGGCGCGGGCCGTGCTGGCGGCTCTGGTGCCGGGGCTGAAGATCACCGGTTACATGGTGCAGATGGGGACGAAGGGGATCGACCGTTCGCGCTTTGACGCGGCCGAGATCGAGCGGAACCCGTTCTGGGTGCCCGATGCGCAGGCCGCCGTCGAATGGGCCGAGTACCTGGACGCGCTGCGGCTGGAGCATAACTCGGTCGGAGCGGTGATCGAAGTGGTCGCGGAAGGCGTTCCGGCGGGGCTGGGGGCACCGCTTTACGGCAAGCTGGATAGCGACCTGGCTTCGGCGATGATGTCGATCAATGCGGTCAAGGGCGTGGAGATCGGCGAGGGGATGGCGGCGGCGGCGTTGACCGGGGTGGAGAATGCGGACGAGATCCGCATGGGGCCGAACGGGCCGGAGTTCCTGTCGAACCACGCGGGCGGCATTCTCGGCGGGATTTCTACGGGGCAGCCGGTGGTGTGCCGGTTCGCGGTGAAGCCGACGTCAAGCATCCTGACGCCGCGCCAGACGATCACCGCCTCGGGGCAGGAGACGGACCTGATCACCAAGGGCCGCCACGATCCCTGCGTGGGCATCCGCGCGGTGCCGGTGGGTGAGGCGATGATGGCATGCGTGCTGCTGGACCATCTGCTTCTGGATCGTGGGCAGACGGGTGGCGTCCGGGGCCGGATCGGCTGAACGGTTCGCAGAGCAGCGGTTTTGCAGTATCCTTCCGGGAAAACAGGAAGGGACAGCCATGGAATTCCTCAACGTCATTGCGGCGGCCATTGCCGCCTTCGCCTTCGGTGCGGTCTGGTACATTGCGATGTCAAAGCCCTGGCTGGCGGCCTCGGGCGTGACCGAAGAGCAGCAGAAGACCGGGGGGCCGCTGCCCTTTGTCATCGGGCTGATCGCAATGGTAATCGTCGCGGGAATGATGCGACACCTGCTGGCATCGTCGGGCGTGACGACCATCGGCGGCGGGGCCATTGCCGGGTTCGGGGTCGGCGCTTTCCTCATCACCCCCTGGGTCGCGATGAACTATGGCTTCGGGATGCGAAAACCGGCGCTGACGGTGATCGACGGGGTGAACTCTGTCGTCGGCTGCACGATCATGGGCGCGGTGCTGAACGCGTTCTGACGCGGGTGGTTCAGCCTTTGCTGCAAGTGATGATGTCGGCAGGACCGCGGTAGCTGACGTCGACCTGCGGGCTTTCGCAGACGACCGCCCCGTCGGCGTTCACCACGACCATCGCGCCGAGAATACCGCTCGTCTCGGCCCAGACCGGCTTCAATGGGGCTTTCCAGACCTGTCCATTGACCGAAATGCTGTCGTGGCACGAGATGTATTTCCCGATCACGAAGGGTTCGGCGCAGATGGTCTTACCCTCCTGCTGGACGACGAAGCCTTCCAGCTTGCCTTCCGAGAAGCGACCGGTGCCGTCAGTGACAACCACATTCACCTCCGCGAGACCAGCAATCGCCAACCCGAAGCTCATCGTTGCGGCGGCAATAACCCTGATTGGCATGGCGTGGATTTCCTTCTGCAATCCTGAGGAGAATCCTGCAGAAGAATACGCCTGATTTGCGGCGAGATGGTGCAAATGAAATGAAGGGCCCCGCACCCCTACGGAACCCTTCATCCAACCCACGCGCACACCCCTAAGCACCGCGTGATCTGTAAAAGGTTCCGGGCGTACTGCCCTGACTTGATCTAGATGCCCCGAATCCCCCCCTGGCGGCAAGCAGCGAGTGTCGAGGGTTTGCCTCAAATCCGGCGAGTCGAATGGCGAAGGCCCGCGCCGGGGTGGTACGGGCCTGATCCGGGCTTTGGACGCGCCTTACTTGTAGGCGCTTTCCTTGCCGAAATGCTTGACCAGCAAATAGTAGAACACCGCGCGAAGCTTGTTGCGTTCGGACTTGCCATAGGTCTCGACGGCGGCGTTGATGCCTTCCATCAGGGCGGGTCCATCCTTGAGGCCCAGCTTCTTCATCAGGAAGTTCGCCTTGATCCGCTCCAGCTCTTCCTTGTCGGAGGCAGCGACGGTCGAGGCGTCGTTGTCATAGATCGAAGGGCCGCAGCCGATGGTGACCTTGGTGAGCAGCGCCATGTCCGGCGTCATCTTGCACTTGTTCGTCAGGTCATCGGCGTATTTCGCGATGAGGTCGTCTCTCTTACCCATGGTATCCTCGTTCCTGTTACCTGTCCCGTTCCGCCACGTTCGGGCGGAGACGGGTGCAGATTACGTTAACGAGACCAAACGGCAACGGGAAAGATCGCCGAGCGTTCCCCGCAGGCCAAGGCCCGCAGGGGACACGGGTCAATAGCGGTAGTGGTCCGACTTGAACGGACCTTCGACCTTGACGCCGATGTAATCGGCCTGATCGGGCTTAAGCTCGGTCAGTTTCACGCCGATCTTCTTCAGGTGCAAGCGCGCGACCTTTTCGTCCAGCGCCTTGGGCAGGATGTAGACGCCGGGGACGTAGTCCTGGCCTTTTGTCCAAAGCTCGATCTGCGCCAGCACCTGGTTGGTGAAGGACGCCGACATCACGAAGGACGGGTGCCCCGTGGCGTTGCCAAGGTTCAACAGGCGGCCTTCGGACAGAAGGATGATGCGATTGCCCGAGGGCATCTCGATCATGTCGACCTGTTCCTTGATGTTCGTCCACTTGTGGTTCCGCAAGGACGCCACCTGGATCTCGTTGTCGAAGTGGCCGATGTTGCCGACGATGGCCATGTCCTTCATCTCGCGCAGATGCTCGATCCGGATGACGTCGCGGTTGCCGGTGGTGGTGATGAAGATGTCGGCCGAGGCGACTTCGTCTTCCAGAAGCGTGACCTCATATCCGTCCATCGCGGCCTGCAGCGCGCAGATCGGGTCGACTTCCGTCACTTTCACCCGCGCACCCGCGCCACGCAGGGACGCAGCCGAGCCCTTGCCCACGTCGCCATAGCCGCAGACGACGGCGACCTTGCCGGCCATCATCGTATCGGTCGCGCGGCGGATGCCGTCCACCAAGGATTCCTTGCAGCCGTATTTGTTGTCGAACTTCGACTTCGTCACGCTGTCGTTGACGTTGATCGCCGGGAAGGGAAGCTGACCCTTCTTGTGCAGGTCATACAACCGGTGGACGCCCGTCGTCGTCTCTTCCGACACGCCCTTGAGGGCGGCCTTGGTCTTGGTGAAGAAACCGGGAGTTTCTTTCATCCGCTTGGCGATCTGCAGCTTGATGACTTCCTCTTCCTCGGACTGGGGAACGGGAATGATCTCTTCCCCGGCTTCGGCCCGCGCGCCCAGAAGGACGTAAAGCGTCGCGTCGCCACCGTCATCGAGGATCATGTTCGCGCCTTCCGGGAACATGAACGAACGGTCGAGGTAATCCCAATGCTCGGTCAGGGTCTGGCCCTTGACGGCAAAGACCGGAATGCCGGCGGCGGCGATGGCGGCGGCGGCATGGTCTTGGGTCGAGAAGATGTTGCAGGACGCCCAGCGCACGTCGGCACCCAGTGCAACCAGCGTTTCGATCAGCGCGGCGGTCTGGATCGTCATGTGCAGCGACCCGACGATGCGGGCACCTTTCAGCGGCTTTGAGGCGCCGAATTCTTCGCGGCAAGCCATCAGACCCGGCATCTCGGTCTCGGCGATAGTAAGTTCCTTGCGGCCGAAATCAGCCAGTGCGATGTCCTTGACGATGTAATCGGCAGCCACTGTGCGCTCTCCTTGATCCTTGGTTGGGCGGGCAGATAGCATTGATCCGGTAAACAGACAACAAAGGCCCGCCGATGAAACAACCCCGCGCTTGGCAAAGGATGCTATCGGGCAGACGGCTGGACCTTCTGGATCCCACGCCGGTCGATATCGAGATCGAGGACATCGCGCATGGCCTTGCCTTCGTCGCGCGCTGGAACGGGCAGACGCGGGGGGATTGGCCCTATTCGGTGGCGGAGCATTCGCTGCTGGTCGAGGAGATCTTCCTGCGCGCCAACCCCGGCATCGCTGCGAAGTGGCGGCTGGCGGCGGTGCTGCACGACGCGCCGGAATATGTGATCGGCGACATGATCAGCCCGGTGAAAGCGGCAGTGGGGCCGGGGTATGGGGCGCTGGACGAACGGCTGACGGCGGCGGTGCATCTGCGCTTTGGGTTACCGGCGGTACTGCCCGCGCCGATCAAGAAGGCGATCAAGGCGGCGGACAAGGTTTCGGCCTGGCTGGAGGCGGTGCGGATCGCAGGGTTCCGCGAGGTTGAGGCCGACAAGCTGTTCGGGCGGCCCGTGCCGGAACTGGTGCATCGGCTGGAGATCAGGCTTCGTCCGCCCGCAGAGGTGCGGGCGGACTATGTCTCGACCGTGGCGAGACTGCTTGCAGACTGCTGACAGGACGGCATCAGCGGCCCATGTGCCGCAGGTGATCCGAGGTGCGCAGACCGGCGTCGTCCTGGAACTCACGCGGGGAGCGGCGCGGAGTGTGGCGCGGCAGGTAGTCCTGCGAGTTGCGCCCCAGGCGGGTCGCGATCAGCAGGGCATCAGCGAAGATATTCAACATGGCCTTTCTCCTTTCAGGCTTTCGATGATCCCTTTTGCCATGAATGCGGCTGTGATACGACTCAGGAAGTCTATGAAACTGTAAGGCAGGCTATCATATGGCAACTGACTGGCGCAGCCTTCCGTCCCTGACCGCGCTGCGGGCCTTTGCGGCCACCGCCGAGTTGCGGAACTTTAGCCAGGCGGCGCGGGCCTTGAACGTGACCCATGCCGCCGTCGCCCA
>JBGSVS010000082.1:0-2386 GCA_041752895.1 Tabrizicola sp. | reverse complement strand
GAAGTCCTCGTCGGCCACTCCGCCCGCACCAACGCCGCCGGGATCGCCGAGCTGACCCGCCTCGTCGCCCCCTGGGGTCACAAACTCCGCGAAGTGCACACCCCACCCGGCGTACTCCATTTCAAGACCGACTGCTCGCTTCTGGACACGGACACGATCCTGTCGACGAAACGCCTCTCCGCCTCGGGCTGCTTCACCGGCTACAAGATCATCGACGTCCCCGACGGCGAGGAAGCCGCCGCAAACACCATCCGCTTCAACGACCTGATCCTGATGCCCGCAGGCTTCCCCCGCACCCGCGACGCGATCCTCGCCGCTGGCTTCACCACCCGCGAAATCGGCAACTCCGAATGCGCCAAGCTTGACGGCGGGATGTCCTGCCTGTCGCTCCGCTTCACCCCCTCATGACCTTCAACATCCTCGCCATCGGCCAATCCGGCCGCCTGGAGCATGAGGCGATCCTCCTTGCCGCCTCGCTCAGGCACTCCGACCCCGGCTTCTCCGGGACCCTCTACATCGCCGAGCCGCAACCCGGGCCGAAGTGGCAGGACGATCCCCGGATGTCCGACCGGACCCGCAAGCGGCTCACCGCGCTTGGCGCGACGGTCCTGCCGTTCGAGACCCGCGCCTTCGGCACCGACTACCCGCACGGCAACAAGATCGAGGCGCTGGCCGCCCTCCCCGACGCGCCGTTCCTGTTTCTCGACACCGATACGCTGGTGACCGGGCCGGTGTCGCAGATCCCCTTCGACTTCGCCCGCCCCTCCGCGTCGATGAGGCGGGAAAACACCTGGCCCAAGGCGGAACTCTACGGCCCCACCGCGACCGAGACGTGGAAGGCGCTTTACGACCGCTTTGATCTCGACTTCGAAACCAGCCTCGACCTCACCCACCCCGAGGATTACTGGCAGCGCCACCTCTATTTCAACGCCGGCTGGTTCTTCCACGAAAGCCCCCAGGCTTTCGGCAACCGCTTCCTTGCCTGGGCCAAGGACATCCGCGCGAACCCACCGCCAGAACTTGTCTGCCAAGAGCTTTTCCCCTGGCTCGACCAGATCACCCTGCCCTTGGTGATCCACTCCTTCGGCGGCGGGCGACCCGGCCCGGACCTTGCGGCGCTGGACGGCGAAGCCACCTGCCACTACCGCACCCTGCCGCTTCTCTACGCCCGCGAAAGCGACCGCGCCGTCGAGGTGCTGGAAACCCTCGCCGACGACCTCCGCCCTGACCTGCGGCAATGGGGGCAGTTCAAGCGGATGGTGATCCAAGGCGAAGGTGCCAAAGCCCGCGCGCTTTTCGACCGCGCGAACCTGCCCCGCCGCGAACAGATGATCCGCAACGCCCTGCGGCGTGAAGGATTGTGGGTCCGCTGATCCGGGAAACGATTTCTTCAAAGAAATCGCTCCGGAGCCTTCAAAGGCTCCGAACCGGACTTTTCGAAAAGTCCGGCTTCACAGCTCCAGCGTCACCACCGGCCACAGCGACAGCACCAGCAACCCCGCCATCCCCCAGTTGAACGCCTTCAGCCGCCCCGGCCCCTCCAGCCAGCGCCTGACCGCCTGCCCCGTCCCCGCCCAGACCGCGACCGAGGGCAGGTTCACACAGGCAAAGACCCCCGCCACCGCCGCATAGGCCCACGCCGACGGCTCGGCCACATAGGCCGACACCGCGCCCAAGGCCATCGCCCATGCCTTCGGGTTCACCCATTGAAACGCCGCCGCCTGCAGGAAGGTCATCGGCTCAGGCTTTGCCCGCCCCTCGCCCGGTGCCCCAGCATGGGCGATCTTCCAGGCCAGCCACAGCATATAGGCGACCGAGGCGACCTTCAGGGCCAAAAGCGCCGGCGGCCAGGCCTTGAACACCCCCGCCAATCCCAGACCCACCAGAAACACCATCAGCGCATGGCCCATGCTGATCCCCAGCATGTGCGGCAGTGTCCGGCGAAAGCCGAAGTTCACCCCGGACGCCAGCAGCATCATGTTGTTCGGCCCCGGCGTGACCGAGGTGACAAAGGCAAAGCCCAAAAGGGCTACAAGAAGGTCATATGTCATGCCCGCAATCCTGCGCCGCCCAAGGCGACAAAGGATTGCAAACATTCAGCCGATCCGGCTAACCTTGCAACAAATGACGACATTGGACGACATAGACCACCGGATATTGCGTGAACTCGTCCGCGATGCCCGCCAGTCCAACCTCGCACTTGCCGACCGCGTCGGCCTGTCGCCCTCGGCCTGCCTGCGCCGGTTCCAGGCGCTTGAAAAGGCCGGGGTCATCAAGTCCTACCGCGCCGTCCTTGACCCCGACAAGCTGGGCATCGGCTTTGTGGCTTACGTCACCGTCGGCCTTGGCAGCCATACCAAATCCGCGCAAGAGGCGTTCGAACGCG
>JBGSVS010000081.1:0-6016 GCA_041752895.1 Tabrizicola sp. | reverse complement strand
GGCGCGGGGGACGCCGCGGATTGCCGGCCGGCTGCTCAGGCGCGTGGTGGATTTCGCGCTGGTGGAAGAAGGCGGGCGGATTTCTCGCGCCTTGGCTGACCGGGCGCTGACCCGGTTGGGGGTGGACAAGCTGGGCCTTGATGGGGCTGACCGGCGGTATTTAAGCTTGCTCGCCGAGAATTACGGCGGCGGGCCGGTGGGGGTGGAGACGATTGCTGCGGCATTGAGCGAGCCGCGCGATGCAATCGAAGAGGTGATAGAGCCTTACCTGTTGCAGCAGGGGTTGATCCTGCGGACGCCGCGCGGGCGGATGCTGGGGGCGAAGGCCTGGCGGCATCTGGGGCTGGAGGCTCCGAAAGTGCCGGGGCAGGCGGACCTGTTCGGCGGCAAGTGAATTGAGCGCTTGCGCGCGTGCCTTTCGTCTCGTCGTCGGGCTTCGCCTCCTCCTCGGCAGGTGGGGGTTTCACCCCCAAACCCCCAGAGTGTTTGGGGAAAGGGCAAGGGCTTGTGTCCGGTTTTCCCAAGATGCTAGGCGATGGTCCACAGGGACGGGAGGCGCGGATGGGACCGGGCGAAATCGAGGCATTGTTCACCCGAAGTGACGGGCAGTACCTGTTCGCGCGCTGGGGTAGGCCTTTGGTGCCGGTGGTCTTCGGGGTGGACGATGCCTCGTTGTCGGTCTTCAAGGGCGCTTTCGAGGCGGTGGTGACGCTGGCAGGTCACAAGATGGCCGAGACGGACCCGGAGCTGGGGGCGAACCTGATGGTGTTCTGCTTTCGGGACTGGGTGGAACTTCTGGACGTGCGCGACCTTGGACGGCTGGTGCCGGAACTGTCGGCGCTGGTGGCGAAGCTGGAGGCGGCGGGGGCGAACCAGTACCGGATCTTCCGCTTTGATCCCACGGGCGCGATCAAGGCGGCCTTTGTTTTCCTGCGGATGGATGAAAGCCTGGCGGCGATGGAGGCCGAGACCCTGGCCCTGGCGCAAGCGGTGCAGACGATTGTTCTCTGGTCGGACCGGGCGTTCGACGGGACCTCGCCCTTGGCACGGGTCGGCGACCGGGTGATCCTGCGGCCCGAGATCGGAGCGGTGATCTGGGCCGCATATGATCCGATCATGCCGCCGGTCGCGCGCGATGCGAGCCACGCCTTGCGGCTGGTCGCACGGACCGGCGGTCTGCAGTAGGCCTCAGAACGCCAGCTGGCCGGTAAAGCGCAGCATCGCCTTCAGGCTGTCGATGGGCGCGCCGGGACGGAAGGTGCTGGGCGACCAGCGGTGCCCGGCGGACTGGTCGTTCCAGTAGGAGGTCGGGTCCTTGATGATCAGGCCCAGAAGCGTGCCCGCGACGATATGCGTTCCCAAGGGGCCAAGGTGACCGCTGCCAAGCAGCTCGGCCTCGCGCAGGATGTAGAACCACAGGGGCGTGTGGTTGCCGAAATCGGCACCCACGATGTTGCGTCCCTGCATGACGACCGCCGGGGCAAGCGCGGTGATCGGTCGGAAGTGGCCACTGGCGTTGATCCCGGCGATACATTCCTGCGCGCTGGGCAGGTTCAGCCGGAAGCCACGGCGGAGGTTGCGCTTGGCCAGGTTCTTGAAGATGCCCGCTGGCTGGTTGACCATGTCGTCGAGCGGTTTGTCGATCTGCGTATCAAGCCCCTTCGCCGCGCGGAACGGATTTTCCGCGTTGACGAACCGGGACCAGTCGATGACCCAGTTGTTGGGAAGTTGCAGATTGCTGGCTCCACCGGACATTTCGCCGTCGCCGGTGAAGGCGAACAGCTCATTGAAGCTTGCGAAGGGCTTGATGTTCAGCTTTCCGGGCTCTGGCCGTCCAAAAACCTGGTTGTGGTCGTAGCCGCCACGCACCATCGTGTGGCCGAAGCGGAAGCAGGCGGCCGAGAACTCCAGCGGCATCGGCATCTTGGGTGCCATCGTGGGCACGTTCGCGTCGAAGAATGCGCCGTACATCGGCGAGCCGGTGGCGATCAGCTCGTCGACGATGGAGCGGTCGCAGAGGCTTGGCAGATATTCATGCGCGACCAGCCATTGGTAGTGGTCGCGGGTCAGCTTGCGCGCCTCGTCGAAGGTCGGGACCAGATCGGCGAGCGTGTTGTGGAACCGAAGGAATGCCACCTGCAGCTGCGCGATCAAGAGATTTTCATCGTTGCGGAAATCGCCCAGAATTGCCCGCTGCCGCAGCAGGTTGCCGTTCTTGAAGAACGCGTCGCGCTGGTCGGACGGAAGGGCATTCAGCTCAGCCTCGGTCAGGTCGCCTCGGTCGATCAGGAAGCCGAGCCGTAGAAGGTCGGTCGCGTCGTCCGCAGGCGGGCGGATCGGGCCCCCGGGCGAGCTTTCCGGAACACCCAGGCGCATCTTCTTGGGCAGCGTCGGGTGCCGCATCAGACCGGCGAGCTTGGCCGAGAACGGGTCCTGCCCGACGCTGTCGCCATACAGGCTGTCAAGGCCAAGCGAGCCGTCGCGGAGGTTGTCGACCCCTGCCGTCACCTGGGCGCGCGGGGTCGGGCCGAAGGTGCCGTCGATGTCGGAGATCCCCACCACCAGTCGGTCGGTGTTGGCGGTGATGTCGTGGTCGATGAACTGGCCGAAATAGGTCAGGATCGGCGGGATGCTGACTGGCGGCGAGGGGTTGGCCGGGTCGAACATGCTGTCGCCCAGCGCATCCAGCGCGGCAAGCGTGGTGCCCGCGGCCGGGAAGGCGGCGGCGTTCGGAAAATAGTACCGGAAGGCACCGCCGGATGAGGCCTCAAGTGCTGCGGCGCTTCGCGGCATCGCGGTCATGCGGGTCGATGGCACGAGGACCGGCGTTGCGAGCGGGGCGTCGAAGGTGGCGGCGGCCTCTCTGAGGCCGGTTGCAGTCTCGGCGGGAACGACTTTGCCGCCGTGGCCTGTGGAATACAGCATGGGATCACCTAATATTTGAATGTGTGAATTTAGTTTTGGCTTGCCGGACTGCGCAAATTCGCGGTCCAAGGGTAACGTTGCTAGTTGCTAATTCGTAGACAATTTCAGAATGGGATCAGTATTGCACGCAATCCAGTTTACATCAACGCAAAATTCCCGAACGGAGGTAATCCCCATCCTCTGTGCCCGTCCGGCTTGTGCCCGTCCGGCTTGCACAGGTTCTGCCCGACGCCTCGATCCTGACTCTGCCCAATTTGCGCTACGTTGACGCGAAGCCATGTATGGGCTGTGCTAGGTTCGCCCCAGATTCTGCACCACCGTCTATTTCGATCACCCGATTTGAGTCCTTCAGAGCTGCCATGACCCTGCGTTCCCCGCGTGATCGGTTGATCCAGACCATATCTTACGAAGCAGGCGCGCTGTGCCTGTCCATCCCGCTGGTCGCCTTGGTCAGTGGCGGCACGAAGGGCGAGGCCTTCTGGTTGATGCTGGCCTTGTCCGCAGCCGAGCTGATCTGGTCGCCGTTCCACAACACTGTCTTCGATTGGCTTGATTTGCGGCTTAGCGGGCGGCTTGCCAGTGATCGTCCTCAGCGCTGGCGCATGATTCACGCCGTCAGCCATGAGACAACGTCGGTCGTCGTCACGTTGCCGATCCTGGTCTGGCTTGGTGGGTTCGGCTTCTGGACGGCGTTACTCGCTGATGTGGGACTGACCTTGCTGTTTGCCGCATATGCTTATGTTTTCCACATTCTTTACGACTGGCTGCGTCCGGTCCGCCCCGCGGCAACGCCTGCGCGGAGTTCCGTCCAAGACTGAGCTTGCCCAAACCCCGGCCCGGCTGGAACCGGCAAAGGAAAAGTGACCGGCTGCTGCAGGCGTTCCAGCTGATAGATGCCGAGGTCCACGTCCTGGAGTGTGGCCTGCGCTATCCTGCCGAGAACCTTGCGGCTATCTAAGCCTTGATGGTCCGTGCTATCCGCGAGGGAAAGCAGGAGGGGCAGGGCGTGACGCATCGGTTCGGCGTGAAAGTCTATTACGAGGACACCGATCTGGCGGGGATCGTCTATTACGCCAATTATCTGAAGTTCATCGAACGGGCGCGGACAGAATGGGTCGCAAGCCTGGGGGTGGATCAGATGGCGCTGAAGGCCGCGCAAGGCATCGTGTTTGCCGTGCGTCGGGTCGAAGCGGACTTTCTGCGCCCGGCCAGATTTGGTGATGACCTCGGGGTGGAAACCACGCTGCAATCCCTGGGCGGTGCGCGGATCATCCTGGATCAGACGGTCCTGCGACGGGGTGAGCGGCTGTTCGTGGCGCAGGTAACGCTGGTCTGCCTGACCGACGACGGCCATGCAGCGCGGCTTCCGGCGGATCTGCGGGCGCGGCTGTCAGGCCCCCTGCACTGATCCACAGGGACCACCCTGGATGACATCTTCCGTCATCTGGTGGCGAAACCCTGCCACCAACAGACTTGTGTTGGCATTCCCCCATCAACCTTGCTAGAATCTGCGTCAACGGAGCCGATAACGGCCCGATCAACAAGAGCAGGCGTATGGAAACGGACACCCTTGCGATGGCGCAGGAGATTGATTTCTCCATGTTCGCCCTTTTTGCACGCGCAACCCTGACGGTGAAGATCGTCATGTTGATGCTGCTGATCATGTCATTCTGGTCCTGGGCGATCATCATCCAGAAGCACATCATGTTGCGGAAGGCGAAGGGCGAGGCAGGGGTCTTCGACCGCGCCTTTTGGTCCGGAGAGCCTCTGGACGAGCTTTTCGAAAAGATCGGGTCGGACCCGCAGGGCCAGTCGGAAAAGATCTTTGCCGCTGGGATGCTGGAATGGCGGCGCAGCCACAAGCAGGACGGCGGGCTGATCGCGGGCGCGCAAAGCCGGATCGACCGGGCGATGAACGTGGCGATCAACCGCGAGAGCGAGCTGATGAACCGGGGCCTGAGTTTCCTTGCCACCACCGGTTCGACCGCGACCTTCATCGGGCTTTTCGGCACGGTCTGGGGGATCAAGCACTCCTTCGAACAGATCGCCATCAGTCAAAACACCCGCCTGGCCGTCGTGGCGCCCGGCATTGCCGAGGCGCTGCTGGCGACCGGCGTGGGTCTGGTCGCGGCCATCCCGGCGGCAGTGTTCTACAACAAGCTGTCGGCGGACATCGACCGGGTGGTCGGGGGCTATGAAAGCTTTGCCGACGAATTCGCGACGATCCTGTCGCGCCAGCTGGACTCTTAAGCCATGGGCATGGGGGCTTCAGGATCGGCAGGCGGCGGACGGCGGCGCCGGCGTGGCGGGCGGTCGGCTGCGATGAGCGAGATCAACATCACGCCGATGGTCGACGTGATGCTGGTGCTTCTCATCATCTTCATGGTGGCGGCCCCGATGCTGACCGTGGGCGTGCCGGTGGAACTGCCAAAGACGGCGGCGGCGGCCTTGCCGACGGAACAGGAAGAGCCGCTGACGGTGACGATCACTGCGGACGGGCGGCTGGCGATCCAGACTACGGAAGTCTCGGATGCCGAAATGATCCCGAAGCTTTCGGCCATCGCGGCCGAGCGGACCTCGCAGAAGATATTCCTGCGCGCCGACGGGGCGATCCCCTATGAGCGCGTGGCGCAGGTGATGGGCGCGCTCAATGCGGGCGGGTTCAACGAGATCGGCCTTGTCACCGATGGCGAAGGGCCAAGCTTTGGCGCGCAGGATGCGTCCAATACCGGAAACGACGGCGGCTGAGGCGGATGGAGACGCGGTTCCAGACGGGAACGGTTGTATCGGCGATCGGGCACGCAGGGTTGATCCTGTTTGCGCTGGTCGGCGACTGGCTGTTTGCGGCCTCGGCCCCGCCGGAACCGATCGTGATGACGGTCTCGACCCTGACGAGCGCGGAGTTCGACGCGCTGCAGGCGGCCTCGACCCCGACCCCGGCCGAAGAGCCTGCCCCGGTCAGGCCTGCGGAACGCCCAGAGGAACTGGTGGAACCCGAGCCAGAGCCGGTGCCTGAGCCTGAGCCGCTGCCGGAACCGGAACCGCTGCCCGAGGCAGAGCCCCTGCCTGAACCCGAGCCCCTGCCTGAACC
>JBGSVS010000080.1:0-2263 GCA_041752895.1 Tabrizicola sp. | reverse complement strand
CCGCGGGGAGAGAGGTAGATCACTGGCCAGCGCGCGCGGTCGGGCGGCGTGCCGATGCGGGCATGGCAAAGGGCGGCATCAACCACGTCGGCGCGCAGGACCATGCCAGCGCCGCCCCCGGCTGGGGTGTCGTCGACGTTCCTGTGCTTGCCTTCGCCAAACTGCCGGAGGTCGATGGTTTCCAGCTGCCAAAGCCCGAAATCAAGCGCCTTGCCGGTCAGCGAAAGGCCAAGCGTGCCGGGGAAGGCGTCGGGGAGAAGCGTGATGATCTTTGCAGTGAAGGCGCCCTTGATCCGCCGCGGTTCCTCCATGAGGTCGCGGGGCCTCAGCGTGGGCCGGATGGACAGGCGGCCGTGGCTTTTCGGAGTGTCGGACATGCGCGGGGCTTAGCGTGAAACGTCGGAACGGGAAAGGCCCCAATCCCTCGTTGCAACTCAGGCAGACCGGCGGATCGGGGAGGGCTTCGGTCTTGGCAGGTCGATCCCGGGCAGGGGCTTGCCGGCCAGTGCCGCCTCGACCGATCGGGCAAGGGCGCGCAGTCCGTCGCGGACGTCTTCCTGCAGATGGGCGGGCAAGTCCGAGTCCTGCGCCGAACTGGCGGCCTCGGTCAGAAGCGAAGGCGACGGAAAGTCCGTCGCACGGTTCGGAAAGGCAGCGATCAGGGCCATGGCACGGGGCAGATACAGGCGCAGAAGATCGAAGTTGCCGCCGCAGATGCCGAAAGCGCTGGCCATGCTGCCCGAGACGGTGGCTGGTGCTACGATTTCCGGTTCGGTCGCCCAGATCACTATCGCGCGGCGCAGGGCAGCGTGGCTGCGGTTCGGCTTGGCCAGGGCCGCGGCGACGGCGTTCAGGCGCAGCTCGGCGGTGGGCACGTCCAGTGCAGTGGCGACGGCCTGGGTCACCTGGGTGTCGGGTGCGCTATCCGGCAGGTTCAGAAGTGGCACGATCGACATTGCAGCCTGCCCGGCCGCATTGCCCGCATAGGCCATCTCGGCCTCTTCATCCAGGAAGTAGCCCTGGCTTGCGGCTTCTTCGGCGTCCCAAAGCATGCGACACAGCGGGATCGACACGAAGGAGAGCGACAGCGGCAGCATCGGGTTGACGGCGACGGCGCCGATGTCGGCAATCCCGCCCAGCCCCCGTCCAACGCTGAACAGGATCGCGACCAGCACGACCTGCGACAGGACCTGCGCCAGCGCTGCCAGCCAGGCCTGCCCGGTCAGCCACTCAGCCGGGGACGAGGGCCATTGTTCGGGCCGCAGGACCATCAGCCAGACCACGAAGATCCCGGTGAAGGGGGCCACCATCGTCCAGCCAAAGCCGCACAGACCGGCAAGCAGCGGGCCGATATAAAGCAGTGCGGTCGCGCCCTTTACCAGGCGCATGCGAGTGAGCATGGCGCTTTCCTTCCATCTCTCCGGCCCGCGAGATGCGGGGCACGGGGATCAGTCGGACTCTTCCGGCAGATCGATGACAATGCGGCCTGCCGCCAGGTCGACATTGGGCACGATTGCCGTCGTAAAGGGCAAAAGCAGGGCCGATTTATGACCAGTGGGCGATATTTCGAGGATATCCCCCGCCCCATGGTTGTAGACGCCAGTGACCTTGCCCAGAGCTTTCCCACCGGTATCAAAGGCTTCAAGGCCAATCAGGTCGGTGTGGTAGAATTCGTCGTCGGGCAAACTTGGCAGCCGGTCGCGCGGCACGTAAAGGCTGGTTCCCCGCAGGGCGTCGGCCGCTTCCTTGGTGGTGATTCCATTGATCCGCGCACCCAGACCGCCGGAAACCGGGCGAGTGAGGTCGATGTGGAAGGTGCGGCTGCCGTCTTCGGTCGTCAGCGGACCGTAAGAGGCAATGTCGGTCGGCTCGGAACAGAAGCTTTTCAGGCGCACTTCGCCCGAGACGCCGAAGGCCCCGGCGATGGCCCCAATGCAGATAAGATCGGCGGTCATGGGACGGCTCCAGCGCAGAAGCCCCGCGGGTCCCAGGCCCCTCCGGCATCACGGCAAGCGTCGGCCTGCCGACCCGCTGCGACCTGCAGGCCCGCCCAGAAGGCGGCCCCGCAGAGCAGAAGCGTGATCCCGCGCCGGAGAAGGCCCAGGCCGGGGATCATTTACTCGGCAGCGGGCTCGGCAACGGTCTCGGCAGCCGGTTCGGCAGAACGGGCGGCCTTCTTGGCGGCGCGCTCGGCCATTGCCTTGCCGGGGACCGCCGACTTGAGGTTGGCGCGGGCGGCCTTCGGGCGGACACCGGCGGCTTC
>JBGSVS010000079.1:0-6143 GCA_041752895.1 Tabrizicola sp. | reverse complement strand
GCGGTGCAGCGTATCCTAACGCGCGCGCGGGATCGGGGAATGGTGACGCCCACGGGTCTGGTGCAGGGCTGGATGATCGAACCTGTGGTGCGGGTCCAGCGGCACCTGTGGATCTGGGGCGCGGGGCATGTGGGGCGGGCTTTGGTGTCCGTGCTGGCTCCGCTGCCGGGGATTGCGGTGACCTGGGTGGATGTGTCGGCGGAGCGGTTTCCGGACATGGTGCCAGAGGGGGTGACGGTGGTTCCGGCGTCTGACCCGGCGGTGGTGACAGATCATGCGCCGGTCGGGGCAGAGCATCTGGTGCTGACGTTCTCCCATGCGCTGGACCTGGAGCTGTGTCACCGGCTGTTGCTGCGCGGGTTCCGGAGTCTCGGGCTGATCGGGTCGGCGACGAAGTGGGGGCGGTTCCGGTCCAGGCTGAAGGCGCTGGGGCATTCCGGTGAAGCGGTCGGGCGGATCAGCTGCCCCATCGGGGACCCGGCCTTGGGCAAGCATCCACAGGCGATTGCGGTGGGGGTGGTGGCGGAGTTGCTGCGGGCTACGAACGCGGCATTGGGGGAGAAGCGGGCATGACGCGAGCGGAGTTGCTGCGGGTCGAGGGGATCACCAAGGCCTATCCCGGGGTGGTGGCGAACTCGGATGTTTCGTTTTCGATCGGCGAGGGGGAGATCCACGCGCTTCTGGGAGAGAATGGGGCGGGCAAGTCGACGCTGGTCAAGATGATCTACGGGCTGGTGCGGCCGGACAGCGGGGCAATGACCCTGCGCGGGGTGGGGTATCAGCCGTCAAAGCCCGCCGAGGCGCGGCGGCTCGGGGTGGCGATGGTGTTCCAGCACTTCAGCCTCTTCGAGGCGTTGAACGTGGCGGAGAACGTGGCGCTGGGAATGGAGAACCCGCCGCCGATGCGGGAGTTGGCGGCGAAGATCCGGGCGGTGTCGGAGGAGTATGGGCTGCCGCTGGACCCGTCGCGGATGGTGGGGGATCTGAGCGCCGGGGAACGGCAGCGGGTGGAGATTATCCGGTGCCTTTTGCAGGACCCGAAGCTCTTGATCATGGATGAGCCGACTTCGGTGCTGACGCCGCAAGAGGTGGAGATCCTGTTCCGGACGCTGCGGCAACTGTCCAGCGAGGGAACGGCGATCCTGTATATCAGCCACAAGCTTGAAGAAATCCGCAGCCTTTGCGACGAGGCGACGATCCTGCGGCGGGGGAAGGTGGTCGCTACTTGCACGCCTCGCGACCGGACGGCGCGGGAGATGGCGGAGCTGATGGTCGGCCAGGCGCTGAAGACGCCCGAGCGGCGGTTGGGCGCGAAGGGTGAGGTGGCTCTGGGGGTGTCGGACCTGTCGGTGGCGTCGCCGATCCCGTTCGGGACCTCGCTGAAGGGGGTCAGCTTTACCGTCGCGAAGGGCGAGGTGCTGGGGATCGCTGGCGTCGCGGGGAATGGTCAGGACGAGCTGTTGCTAGCGCTGTCGGGCGAGCTGAAGGCCGCGCCGGACAAGGTGCGGGTGGCAGGGCAGCCGGTGGGCGACCGGGGTCCAGTGGAACGGCGGCATGCGGGGTTGGTGGCCGCACCCGAGGATCGCTATGGGCATGCGGCGGCTCCGGACATGTCACTGGTGGAGAATGCGTTCCTGACGGCTGGGGTGCGGAAGGGGCTGACGAAGAACGGCTTTGTGGACTGGGCGGGGACGCGGAAGTTCGCGGAGGAGATCATCGCGGCCTACGATGTGCGGACTCCGGGGCCGGACGTGGCGGCGCGGGCGCTGTCGGGGGGGAACCTGCAGAAGTTCCTGATGGGGCGTGAGTTGATGCAGGGGGCGTCGGTCATCGTGATCAACCAGCCGACCTGGGGCGTGGATGCGGCGGCGGCGGCGCAAATCCGGCAGAGCATCCTGGACCGGGCAGGCGAAGGGGCGGCGGTGGTGGTGATCAGCCAGGATCTTGATGAGTTGCTGGAGGTGTCGGACAGCTTTGCCGTCTTGAACGAGGGGCGGTTGACGAAGCCGCGTCCGACCGAGGGTCTGACGATGGACGAGATCGGGCTGATGATGGGCGGGGCACATGGCATGGAGGCAGCACATCATGCGGGCTGAGGGGGGGCGATTTTTCTGCGAAAAATCAGATCTTTCGCAGAAAGATCGTGCGACGGGAGATCACGGATGCTGAGGCTTGAAAAGCGCCCGACGCCAAGCCGGTTCTGGCTGTATGCCACGCCTCCCGTCGCAGTGATCCTGACGATGATCGCGGGGGGCATCCTGTTTGCCGCGATGGGGAAGAACCCGTTCGAGGTGATCCGGACAATCTTCTGGGACCCGATCTTTGGCGAGTTCGCCTTCTACCTGCGCGGACAGCTTCTGGTGAAGGCGGGGCCGCTGATCCTGATCGCCATCGGGCTGGCCTTGGGTTTCCGGGCGGGGATCTGGAACATCGGGGCCGAGGGCCAGTACATCATGGGAGCGATCTTTGGCGCCGGGGTGGGGCTGGCGGTGTTCCCGACGGAAAGCCGCTGGATCTTTCCGGTGATGGTGGCGGCGGGGGCCTTCGGTGGCTGGGCCTGGGCGATGATCCCGGCGATCCTGAAGACGCGGTTCAACACGAACGAGATCCTTGTCAGTCTGATGCTGGTCTATGTGGCCGAGACGATCCTTGCCAAGGCCTCGACCGGGTTCCTGAAGAACCCCGAAGGCATGGGTTTTCCGGGGAGCCGGAATTTCTCCAGCTATCCGGCGGCGCAGAATGGTCAGATTTTCTCCAACGAAGCACTGGAGGCGTTACGATCAGCCACATTGTCTGTCGAGACCACGATAGGGATTATCGGTCGCCCAATTGCCTACATCGGAGCGATGCTGGCTGATTTCGGAACAGGCCTGCATTGGGGCGGCGTGGCGGCGCTGGTGACGGCGGTCCTGGCCTATATCCTGCTGACGCGGCATCAGGCGGGGTTCCAGATCCGGCTGGCGGGTCAGGCGCCGAGGGCAGCGCGGTTCCACGGGGTCAACCCTGCGCGGCTGGTGGTGATGTGCATGGGCATTTCGGGGGCGCTGGCAGGGCTGGCGGGGATGTTCGAGGTCACCGGGCCTGCGGGGCAGATCAGCATCGACTTCAATACCGGCTATGGGTTCACGGCGATCATCGTGGCCTTCCTGGGGCGGCTCAATCCCCTGGGGATCGTGCTTGCGGGGTTCCTGATGGCGCTGACCTATGTCGGCGGCGAGATGGCGGCCACGAACCTTGGTCTGCCCGATGCAGCGATCCAGGTGTTCCAGGGGATGCTGCTGTTCTTTCTTCTCGCAGTGGATGTGTTGACGAATTACCGGTTCCGGCTGGCTGTGGGGGCGCACTGATGGACTTTGGCGGTATCAATCCGGTCATCCTGATCGCGACGCTTATGGCCTCGGCGGTGCCGATCCTGATGGCGGCGCTGGGCGAGACGGTGGTGGAGCGTGCGGGCGTCCTGAACCTGGGCGTCGAGGGGATGATGATCATCGGTGCCTTGGGCGGGTTCATCGTTGCGGTCGAGACCGGGAGCCCGGTTCTGGGCTTTTTCGGCGGGGCGGTGGCGGGGGCGGTGTTGAGCCTGATCTTTGCGCTGCTGACGCAGGTGTTCCTGGCGAACCAGGTGGCGACGGGGCTGGCGCTGACGCTGTTCGGGCTGGGGGTGAGCTCGCTTGGCGGGCAGGGCTACAACGGGATCAAGCCTCCGGCCACCACGCAGCTTTTGCCGGATGCGCTGGCAGACCTGCCGGTGGTGGGGCCGATCCTGTTTGGTCACGACTGGATGGTCTATTTCAGCATCCTGATGACGGCGGTGCTGTGGTGGGTCTTGAAGGCGACCCGCGTGGGCCTGATCATCCGCGCGGTGGGCGAAAGCCACGAGGCGGCGCATGCGCTGGGCTACAAGGTCAACCGGATCCGCCTGATGTGCATCGCCTTTGGCGGGGCAATGGCGGGGATGGGCGGGTCCTATGTGTCGCTCGCCCGGGTGCCGCAATGGGTGGACGGGATCACGGCGGGGGCGGGGTGGATTGCGCTCGCCATCGTGGTCTTTGCAAGCTGGAAGCCCTGGCGCGTGCTGATCGGTGCCTATCTTTTCGGCGGCATCACCGTGCTGCAGTTGAACCTGCAGGTCGCGGGGTCGGCCATCCCGGTCGAGTACTTGTCCATGGCCCCCTATCTGATAACCATCCTTGTGCTGGTCATCATGTCGGCGGGGCGAAAGGCGAATGGCGCTCCGGCTGCGTTGGGCCAAAACTTTCACGCCTCACGCTGAGGCATATAACAGCGGGCCGAATGCGCCCGCCACCAAGGGGAGAAGAAGAATGAAACGCAGAAATCTGCTGGCAGGCGCGGCGATGGGGCTGATGCTGGCTTCGGGCGGCGCCTTTGCGCAAGGCATGGACAAGGTGAAAGCCTGCTTTGTCTATGTCGGCCCGATCGGCGATGGCGGCTGGACCTTCCAGCACCATGACGGTGCGATGCAGGTGCAAGCGGCCTTTGGCGACAAGGTCGAGATCCAGTTCCAGGAGAACGTGCCCGAGGGTGCGGATGCCGAGCGTGTGCTGACCCAGATGGCGCTGGGCGGCTGCAACATCATCTTCACCACGTCCTTCGGCTATATGGACCCGACCAACGCGGTGGCGGCCAAATTCCCGGACGTGAAGTTCGAACATGCGACCGGCTTCAAGCGCGAGCATCCGAATGTCAGCACCTACAACGCGCGCTTCTACGAAGGTCGCGCGGTGCAGGGCCATATCGCGGGCAAGATGACCAAGTCGAACAAGATCGGCTACATCGCGTCCTTCCCGATCCCCGAGGTCATCATGGGGATCAACAGCTACTACCTGCATGCCAAGAAGGTGAACCCGGCGGTCGAGCTGTCGGTGGTCTGGGCCTTCACCTGGTTCGACCCGGCGAAAGAGGCGGATGCGGCCAAGGCGCTGATCGACCAGGGCGTTGACGTGATCGCGGCGCATACCGATTCGACCGCTCCGCTGGCCGAAGCTGCCAAGACCGAGGGCGTGATCGGCTTTGGTCAGGCGTCGGACATGGCAGCCTATGCCGACGGGCCGCGGGTGTCGTCGATCATCGACAACTGGGGCCCCTACTATGTGAAACGCGTGGGTGCGCTTCTGGACGGCACCTATGCGCAGGCGGACGCCTGGGAGGGGATCGCGGGCGGTGAAGTGCTGATCGGCGCGATCACCGACAAGGTGCCGGCCGAGGTGAAAGCCGAAGCCGAAGCCCTGCGCGATGCGATTGCGGCGGGGACCTACCACCCGTTCACCGGCCCGATCAACAAGCAGGACGGCTCGGCGTGGCTGGCTGAGGGCGCGACCGCCCCGGATGGCGATCTTCTGGGGATGAACTTCTATGTTGAAGGGATCGCGGGCGATATCCCACAGTGATTTGCCAGCGCAACTGAGACCCAAAGGCCCGCTTCGGCGGGCCTTTTCGTTGGCACGAGGTCGTGGCAGGGTGCTGCCATGATGGACATTTTTCAGGGGCTGGCCTTCGGGGCCATGCAGTTCGGAACAACCGCCGACGCGCGCGCTGCTGCGGCGATGGTAGAGGCCTGTCTGGCGGCGGGGGTCCGCGATTTCGATACTGCCTATGGCTATGGCGACGGTGCGTCCGAGCGGATGCTGGGCCAGCTGTTGCGGGGGGTCGAAGGGGTTCGGGTTGCCACGAAGGCGGGCTATTTCGGGGGCGCGGGGCGGGCGAACCTGACGGCGCAGGTGGCGGAAAGCCTGGACCGGCTGGGGATGCCGGTTGACCTATTGTATCTGCACCGCTTTGACCCGCACACGGCCCTGGACGAGACGGTGGCGACGCTGCTGGGCTTCAAGGCGCAGGGGCTGGTGCGGCGCATCGGGGTGTCGAACTTTGCGGCCTGGCAGGTGATGAAGGCGCAAGCCATTGCCGCCGGGATGGGCGGACGGATCGACGCGATCCAGCCGATGTATTCGGTGGTGAAGCGGCAAGTCGAGGTCGAGTTGCTGCCGATGGCGCAGGATCAGGGGCTTGCGGTCTACAGCTATTCGCCCTTGGGTGGGGGGTTCCTCACTGGAAAGTATGCGAAGGGCGGAACGGGGCGGCTGACCACGGATGCGCGCTATGCCCAGCGCTATTCCGGGGTGCCT
>JBGSVS010000078.1:0-3173 GCA_041752895.1 Tabrizicola sp. | reverse complement strand
CCATCGCATCGGTGGCGCGGACGCAAAGGACGGTCCCGGCCGCAAGCGACAGAAGCCGCTTGCGGGCACGAAGCACGGGAAGCGGGCAGAGAAGCCCCTCGCAATCGACGCTGTCGTCCCAATCGGCCATGCGCGGGGGTGTAGCCGGGACGGGGCCGTGCGGCAAGGTTACAGCCGCGCCACGCGGATGTGACGCAGGCCCGGCGTGACGGGGACGGGGAAAGCGGCTATCTGGAAAACATGTTCGGAATCGAGATCTTTGACGCTGCCCTTCTTCCCGCGATGCTTGTCGCGCTGGTGGCAGGCGTCCTGTCGTTCTTAAGCCCCTGCGTCCTGCCCATCGTGCCACCTTACCTGGCCTATATGGGCGGCATTTCGGTCGGCGAGATGCGGGACGGCGTGGACCGGCACCGGGTGATCGTGCCCGCGCTGTTCTTTGTCATGGGCCTGTCGACGATCTTCCTTCTCCTTGGCTTCACCGCCTCGGCCTTCGGGAGTTTCGTGCTGGAGAACCAGCTTCTGCTCGCGCGGGTTTCCGGCGGGTTGATCATCATCTTCGGGCTGCATTTCCTGGGACTGTTCCGCATCCCGCTCTTGGACCGCGAAATGCGGGTGGATGCCGGAGACCGGGGCGGGTCGGCGTTCGGGGCCTACCTTCTGGGCCTGGCCTTCGCCTTCGGCTGGACGCCCTGCATCGGCCCGCAACTGGGCGCAATCCTGTCGCTGGCCGCACAGGAAGGCAGCACGCAACGCGGGACGCTGCTTCTGGGGGTCTATGCTTTGGGGCTTGGCCTGCCGTTTCTGCTGGCTGCGGTTTTCATCGAACATTCAATGGCTTTCATGTCGCGGCTCAAGCGTCACATGAAGCTGATCGAGCGGCTGATGGGCGGCCTTCTGCTGATTGTCGGGCTGGCGCTGGTGACTGGGGCCTTCACTGATTTCAGCTACTGGATGCTGGAAACCTACGAGGTTCTGGGCCTGCCCCTGCCGGGTTAAGCGTGGTTTCCCTGCCGCTTACCTGCCGTTAAGGTGACGAGGGCAATGTGGCGGGATGGGCGTGGCAAGCGACGGGAACAGCGGGAATGGGACAGGCGTCTTTCGACGTCATGTGCTGTATATTCCGGGCTATGACCCCTTCCCTGCGCGCCGCTACCGTGAGCTTTACCGGACCGAAGGTGCAGCCCAGGCGGCGATCTCGGGTTATGAGCTGGCGATCCAGCCCCGGTTGGGTGAGACCTATGGCTGGGGCGTCGCCGCACGGATCGAAGGCAGCGCCGTCGAAGCCGAGGTCGAGGTGCTGGTGTGGTCCGACCTCGTCAAGGCCTCGATGGGGCATGGAATCGCCGCAACCTATCTGCAGCTGGTCCGGACGGCCTGGCTTTATGCCTCCTCGGGCGCGCTGCGCAGGTTGATCCGGCTGCGCAAGGGGCCGATGATCGCGGCGCTTTATCCGGCGGTCGTGCTGGTGCTGCAGGCGCTGGTCGCACTGGCAGTCGCCTTTGGGGTGACAAAGCTGATCGCGGCATTTTGGCAGGGCCAGACCGGGACCGGGATCGGGCTTTTCCTTGGGCTGATCGCGGGGGCGGGGGTGCTGCAGCTGTTCCGGCGATTGGACCGCAGGCTTTTTGTCTACTACCTGATGCAGGACTATGCCTTCACGGCGCGGGACGGCGGGGCCTATCCGGCGGTGCTGGAGGAGCGGCTGCGGCTTTTCGGCGGGCGTCTGCGCGCAGCACTTGCGTCCGATGTGGACGAGGTGCTGGTGGTCGGCCATTCCTCGGGCGTGCATCTGGGGGTGTCGCTGCTGGCTGACCTGATCCGGGAGGGTGTCCCGAACGGCCCGGCGCTGGGGTTCCTGTCGCTGGGCCAAGCGGTGCCGATGGTATCCTTCCTGCCGGGGGCGGCGCGGTTGCGGGGCGATCTGGCTTTCCTGTCGCTGCGGGAGGAGTTGATCTGGGTCGATGTGTCTGCGCCCGGCGATGGCTGCAGTTTTGCGCTGTGCGATCCGGTGGCGGTGAGCGGGGTCGCTCAACCCGGCCAGCGCTGGCCGCTGGTGATTTCGGCGGCGTTTTCGCAGACGCTGAAGCCCGAGACATGGCAGGCCCTGCGACGGCGGTATTTCCGGCTGCATTTCCAGTATCTTTGTGCCTTCGACAACCTGAAGGGCGGGACCTGGGACTACGACTATTTCCGCATCACGGCGGGGCCGAAGACCCTGGCCAAGCGGTTCCGGCAGCGGAAATCCTCGTCAAGCCTGGTCACGACGCCGCTTAGCCCATTCCGGGACGTGGCATGACGCTGTCTCCGAATCCGGTGCCGCCGAAACCCAAACCCCGCGCGGACAAGGTGTCGCTGCTGGGGCATCTTCGGGCGTTCCGGCGCGACATCCTGTCGGCGCAGCCGGCGCGGCTGTATCGGGCCTGGATGGCCGAGTTCCGGACGCCGTTCTTTCGCAGCTACCTCTGCAACGATCCCGAACTGGTGCGGCGGGTGCTGGACGAACGCCCCGCCGATTTCCCGAAGTCGGATCGGGTGACCGAGGGGCTTCGGCCGCTGTTGGGGCGGTCGGTTTTTGTGACCAACGGCGAGGAATGGCTGCACCAGCGGCGGATCATCGACCCTGCGTTTGAAAGCGGTCGGGTGAAGGAGGCGTTTCCGGCGATCTGGGCGGCGTCCGAGGCGGCGGTCGCGCGGATGGGCTTGGGCGAGGTTGAGGTGGAGCTGGCGGCCAGTCATGCGGCAGCGGATGTTATCTTCCGGACGCTGTTTTCGATCCCGATCGAGGACCGGGTGGCGCAAGACGTGTTCCATGAGTTCCGGGCCTATCAGCGGTCAGCCCCGATCCTGAACCTCGGTGCGTTTTTGCCCTTGCCGACCTGGGTGCCACGGCTGCACCGGGGGGCGACGAAACGGTCGGCCAAGGCGATCCGGGGGCTGATTGGTGGGATGACGGCGGACAGGGCGGCTGCGATTGCGGCGGGGAGGGCTCCGGCGGACTTGGCGACGCGGATCATGACGACGCCCGACCCGGTGACGGGGGTGCCGTTCGGGACGGTCGAGATGGTTGACCAGGTGGCGATCTTTTTCCTGGCGGGGCATGAGACGAGTGCCTCGGCCCTGGCTTGGGCGCTGTATCTGCTGGCGACGCATCCCGAGGCGCAGGAGCGGGTGGC
>JBGSVS010000077.1:0-6957 GCA_041752895.1 Tabrizicola sp. | reverse complement strand
CGACAGATTGCCCCCCTTGCCCTGGACCGGCGGCTGCCAATGCGGGCAGGTTCGCTACCGCCTGACGCGCTGGCCGCTGACCTACTACGCCTGCCATTGCACCGAATGCCAGCGCCAGTCCGCTTCCGCCTTCGGCCTGTCCCTGCGCGTCGAGGTTTCGTCGGTGGAGATCGAGGGCGATACCGGCAAATGGTCGCGCACGGGCGGCAGCGGCAGCGAACTCGGCGCATTGTTCTGCCCGCGCTGCGGCGTACGGCTGTTTCATCGCTGGAATGGCGATGATGGTGAGCTTGCCGATGTCATGAACATCAAGGGCGGCACGCTTGACCAATCGCGTTTCGTTGCTCCGATCGGCCATATCTGGACCGCCTCGAAAAATGCGATGACCATCCTGCCGCACGATTCGCTGCAATACGACCGCCAACCGGCAGACGACGACGCGTTGATCGCCGAATGGCATCGCATCCATCCGCAAACAGCAGATTGAACAATGAAACAGAAAATCATCATCGACACCGACCCCGGCCAGGACGACGCCGTCGCCATCCTCCTCGCCCTCGCCAGCCCGGAGCTTGAGGTCCTCGCCCTCACCGCCGTCGCCGGGAACGTCTCCCTCGCTCTCACGCAAAGAAACGCCCGCCAGATCGTCGAACTCAGCGGCCACCAGACCCCGGTCTACGCAGGCGCAGACCGCCCCCTGAAACGCAAACTCGTCACCGCCGAATACGTCCACGGCAAGACCGGCCTCGATGGCATCCCGCTCCCCGAGCCGACGCACCCCCTCCAACCCCAACACGCCGTCGACTACCTGATCGACACGCTTCGCGCCCACGCCCCCGGCACCATCACCCTCTGCCCCCTCGGCCCCCTGACCAACATCGCCACCGCCTTCCAGCGCGCCCCCGACATCATCCCCCGCGTCGCCGAGATTGTCCTGATGGGCGGCGGGTATTTTGAGGGTGGCAACGTCACCCCCGCGGCCGAGTTCAACATCTACGTCGACCCCGAAGCCGCTGATATCGTGTTCAAATCGGGCGTGCCGCTGGTGGTTATGCCCCTCGACGTCACCCACAAGGCCCTGACCTCCCGTCCTTGGGTCGAAGGCATGCGCGCCCTCGGCACCCCCGTCGGCCAGGCCGTCGCCTCCTGGACCGATTTCTTCGAACGCTTCGACACCGCCAAATACGGCAGCGAAGGCGCCCCCCTGCACGACCCCTGCGTGATCGCCTACCTCCTCCAGCCCTCCCTCTTCACCGGCCGCCACATCAACGTGGAGATCGAGACGGGCTCCGAGCTCACCCTCGGCATGACCGTCGCCGACTGGTGGCGCGTGACGGGGCGAGAGCCCAACGCGATGTTCATGGGAGGCGTGGACCGGGACGGGTTCTACCGGCTGTTGACGGAGCGGTTGGGAAGGTTGTGAGGGGGAGTCACCTTAGAGACCGACACAACTAAGTTTAACTTGAAAAGCACAATGTGTCGCAGAACTCCGTGCAAGTCTGAAAGTTGTGTCGGCAAGCCAACAGTAGCCAACGAGTGAAGCCGGTTGAATCCGTTCATACTTTTGGTGTATAACTAGGTTGCGTGGCGCGAGATGTGGGACAAAATGCCAGATAGCGAAGTTGTCAAACTTGCCTTCGAACTTAGCGAAAAGCGGATTCAGTCACAGCAATCGGCTGCACTTGCTGCCGATGCTAGAGCTATGAGCTTTTCTGCAACGTCGTTAGCGGCGGCGGCTATCTTGGGCGGGCTATCCGAAAACGCTCTTTCTCCGACGGCGATGCTGATCGGTTCAGGCCTTCTTGTCGCCGCCGCGACAGTTGCGGGCTACTCGGCACGACCGAAGCCTTTCTATTTCCCCGGCGCGAAGGCATCCGACCTGTCAGACGACATTGTAAACGACGTTTCGCTTACTGATGTTCTCGCTGAACTTGGTACTCATAACGATACAAATTCGAAGATCAATGATGAAACTTTGCGATCAAACTCTTCGTTTATGCGGCTTGCCTTTTTCGTCGCAATTCTTGGGCTTATTGTATCAATCGCTCCACAATTAGCAAACACAAAGCAAAACACCGCTGACAATTCTAAAATTGCAGAGTTAACCGAATAACTCAGTTTCGCACGCACTCGCTCATCGAATATTAATGATTGCACTCGGTTATTAGTCTGAAATTCTGCGAAGTGCCTGCTATCTACGCAGGTTGAGACGCTTTATTAGAGTTTCATAGCGAGCCACATCGCTTCTCTTCAAATAGTCTAGCAGTCTGCGTCTCTGCGCGACCATCAAAAGTAGTCCGCGCCGGCTGTGTTTGTCGTTCTTGTGAGCCTTGAAGTGCTCAGTCAGTGTTGAAATCCTTGAGGATAGGATTGCAATCTGCACTTCAGGCGATCCAGTATCTCGCTCGTCACGCTGAAAGCCGACAATCAGCTGGCGCTTGTTGTCAGTCACGCTGATCTTTTCAATCGGATCCGGTCTGCGCGCCATGAGTCTTTCCACGTTACAACAGTGGCCTGTTACTAGAGCTTCACACAGATTTCAACGTAAATCTTTTTTGCCCTTAAGCCGACGCATGAACGATGTAGCGAAGAAGTTGCTAGAGATTCACTTGCGCTATCTCGGCTTGAAGTGAAAGATCTTAGCCCAACGGAGCTTTATACTTTGTCGTACCACCCACCACCCCCACCGGCAACCACAACGTCCTGCTCCCCGCCGGGAACTCCAGCCACTCCGCCTGCCCCAGATACCACGCTCTTGCGGCCTCGTCCTTCGCCTGCACCAGAACCGCCGCGATGCCTATGCTCTGGGCCGCCCCCGCGATCCGATGCAGGGCGTCGGCCAGCAGGCTCGCGCCAAGGCCCTTCCCGGCATAACCCCGGTCCACCGCCAGCCGCCCGATGATCGACACCGGCACCGAATCCGGCGCGTTCCGGCGCAGTTTGCTAGGTGCCGCCTCCCGCTGCACCGCCCCCGCCGACAGGCAGTAGTACCCCGCCACCCGCGCGCCATCACAGACCACATAGGTCCGCGAGAACCGGCTTTCGTTCTTCAACGCCCGCTCCCGCAGCCAGTCGTTCAGCACCGACACCCCACAGTCGAAGCGCGACAGGTCATCCGCCGCCGTGATCGGATGCGGGACCGTCAGCTTCGGCAGGGTCACGCCTCCCAGACCGGTTTCCGCGCCATCAGGCGTTTCAGCTTCGGCCCCGGCGCGGGTGGATTGTCCAGCGCCTGCACGAAGGCGTCATAGGCCCCGGTCTCCAGCACGAACAGCCGCTGATCCAGCAGCACATCAATCGCCTGCCGCCGCGCCGTGTCGATCATGAACTCGGTCCGGGTCTTGCCCAGCATCGCCGCCGCCTCGTCGATCAGCGCGCGGGTATTGCTCTCGATGCGCAAGTTGATGGTCCCCTTGTCCGAGGGTTGCGCATCGAACGGCGCGGGGGATTCAGCAAGGCCAGCGGGTTTTGTCATTCGGCAACGCTACTCGCCTGTATCCACAATGTCAATACGTTCGACCCGTAGGGCGCGCATTCATGGCGCGCCAACCCCGCATTCATCCCTCATAAACCACCCCCCTAACAAACCCCTAACGCCCACGCCCAACCCCTTGCTTCCAAACCATAATCCGAAAATGTCCACCGTGGACAACCGGAGTCCTTTGCGGCCCCCACATTACCCCAGCGGCAGGACGACCGAGAACCGGCTCCCCTCGCCCACCACGCTGTCCACCCGCAGCCAGCCCCGGTGGCGGCTCACGATGTGCTTCACGATGGCCAGCCCCAGCCCCGTCCCCCCCATCTCACGGCTCCGGTGGGAATCGATCCGGTAGAACCGCTCCGTCAGCCGCGGCAGGTGGACCGGATCGATCCCCTCGCCCTCGTCCGCGACCTCGACCCGCACCGCAGGCCCCCGCACCGTCTCCTCCGCCGACAGGGAAACCCGCACCACCTGCCCCGCCCTCCCATACTTCAGCGCGTTCTCGACCAGGTTCGTGAAGACCTGCACCAGCTGATCCGCATCCCCCGGCACCGTCACAGGATCGCCCGTCAGCTCCACCCGGTCCCCCTCCTTCTCTGCCACCCCCCGCAGCGAGGAGATCACGCTTTCCAGCAACCCCCGCAGCTCCACCGCCTCTTTCGGCCGCACCCGCTCCTCCGCTTCCACCCTCGAAAGCTGCAGCAGATCGCGCACCAGCCGGTTCATCCGCCCCGCCTCGGCCTCCATGATTCCCAGGAACATCTCCCGCGCCTTGGGGTCGTCTTTTGCTGCGTGTTTCAGCGTCTCGATGAACCCCATCAGCGCGGTCAGAGGGGTGCGCAGTTCATGGGAGACGTTCGCGACGAAATCCCGCCGCATCGCCCCGGCCTTTTCTTCCTCGCTGATGTCCTTGAAGACGCACAGGATCAGCCCGCCGCCAAGATCCGAAACCGTGGCCTGGAACACCTGCTCCTGCCCCTCGCGGCGCAGGGTCATGCGGGCCTCAAGCGGCGCGGTGGGGGTCACCGTCGCGATCGCCTCAAGCACCCCCGGCGCGCGGACGGCGATGGCAGGATGGCGGCCGATGATGCCGTCCCCCAGAAGCCCGAGGGCAAGCGCATTGCTGGCCAGAACCCGGTCGTCGTTGCGCACGAGCATCGCGGGCAGCGGCAACCCGGTCAGGAGACGGGAGAGCTCCAAGTCTGTCATTCTGGCATCACTCCACCCTTGCGTGTATCGGCTGGCTTGTCTTGCGCCGGAATAGCAGTAAATTCGCCGCAGTAAACGTAACTCGGTACGGAGCCGGCCCTTTCCCGGAGCATTTTCCGGAACGAAGGTCGTCCCTGGCGTGAGTCCCCTGGTCGGACGGAATGGCGGCGCCTCACTTGGACGAAGGTGAAGAGATGTCGCAGAAGCTGAGATGCCTGGTGATCGGTATTCCGGAAGCGAAAGCAGCCGAAGGCTCGTTGCGACCCGAGGAGTTTGCTTCGATCGAGCTTGAGGCTTTCGACAGCTATCTGCCGCTGCCCGCAGCACTGGAGCTGGTGGTCGCACCCCTGTTCTGCAAGTCGTTCGACGCGCTGGAGATCATCGAACGGCTTGGGGCGCAGGACTTCCGCAAGACCCTGCGGGTGGTTTCGCCAAAGCTGCCAAACCGGCAGGTCGTCCTGCGCGAGTTGCGCAGCCACGCGGCCCGGCAGGGGATCACCATAGAACTGATCGAGGAAGGCGGAGCGGCCCCTTAAGGTCAGACCGGGATCAGGCCGTTGCGAAACCGGACAGCATTGGCCTGATAGCTTGCGGCCGAGGCGAGAAGCTTTGCCTTCGCAGTTTCGTCCAACTGGCGCACGACCTTGCCAGGCGCGCCCATCACCAGGCTGTCATCGGGAATCTCCTTGCCTTCGGTGATCAGCGCGCAAGCCCCGATCAGGCAACCCCGGCCGATCTTTGCCCCGTTCAGCACCGTCGCCCCCATCCCGATCAGCGTGCCGTCACCGATAGAGCAGCCATGCAGCATCGCCTTGTGGCCGATGGTGCAATTCGCGCCGATGGTCAGCGGATAGCCCATGTCGGTGTGCAGGACGCTGTTCTCTTGCACGTTCGAACCTGCGCCCACATGGATCATCTCGTTGTCGCCGCGGATTTGCGCACCGAACCAGACCGAAGCGCCGGGGCCGATCACCACCTTGCCGATTATACTGGCATCGGGGGCAACCCAGGCGGTGGCGTCGATGGTCGGGGCTATCCCGTCAAGCGCATAGATCATCGGGCTTCGAACTCCCTGTTCAGGTCACGGACAAAGGCGGAAAGCTGGGGCTGGCGTTCCCGCTTTAGCCGTTCGGCGGTCAGGATGGTCTTCAGGCTTTCGAAACTGCGGTCGAGATCATCGTTCACAAGGACATAGTCGTATTCCGCCCAATGGCTGATCTCGTCGCGGCTTTTCGCCATGCGGCCGGCAATGACCTCGTCGCTGTCCTGCGCCCGACCACGCAAGCGGCGGTCAAGTTCGGCGATAGAAGGCGGCAGGATGAAGATCGAGACGACGTCTCCGCGCATCGCCTGTTTGATCTGCTGGCCGCCCTGCCAGTCGATGTCGAAGACCGTGTCGCGGCCTTCAGCCATCGCGGCCTCGACCGGGCCCCGAGGTGAGCCGTAGAAATTGCCGAAGACTTCGGCATGTTCCAGCATGTCGCCCTGTTCGACCATCTGCAGGAAGGCGGCGCGGCTGCGGAAATAGTATTCGCGGCCGTCCGCTTCCCCCGGGCGCGGGGCGCGGGTGGTGGCCGAGACCGAAAAGCGCATCGTCGGGTCCCAGGCCATCAGTCTCTGCGACAGGGTCGACTTTCCGGCCCCCGAGGGCGAGGAGAGGATGAGCAAAAGCCCGCGCCGAAGGGACTTGGAGGTCATCGTCTATTCCACATTCTGGACCTGTTCGCGCATCTGATCGATCACGGTTTTCAGGTCAAGGCCGATGCGGGTCAGCGCCAGCGACTGCGCCTTGGAGCAAAGCGTATTCGCCTCGCGCATGAATTCTTGCATCAGGAAGTCGAACTTGCGGCCAACGGGGGCGCTGTCGGCGGAGAGAGCGCGGGCGGCGTCGACATGGGCGGTCAGGCGGTCCAGTTCTTCGGTCACGTCGGTCTTCACCGCCAGAAGCGCCAGTTCCTGCGCAAGGCGCGAGGGGTCGACGGCATCTGTTCCGGCAAGGACGCGAGCAAGGTTTTCCCTCAGGGTTTCGGCTTGGGTCAGGGACCGGGCAGCGGTCTCGGTCCGGGCGTCCGCGGTCAGGTCCGCGATCCGGTTCAGTTGCGCGGTCAGGACGGTGGCAAGCGCCTGGCCTTCACTGACACGCATGGAGGCGAAATCAGCCAGTAGGCCCGCAAGGTCGGCCATCAGGGCGCCACGCAAGGCGCCGGTGTCGATCTCCTGCCCCGTGGCGTCGATTACCCCGCGCAGCGTGAGGACATCGGCCGCAG
>JBGSVS010000076.1:0-16212 GCA_041752895.1 Tabrizicola sp. | reverse complement strand
ATCGCCGCCAGCCACGACCGCGCTTTCCTTGACGGGACCAGCACTCGCACGCTGTTCCTGCGACCCGAAGCCAGCGAGGATTTCGCCCTGCCCTACTTCCGCGCCCTTGCCGCCCTTCAGGACCGCGACACCGCGCGCGGGCGGCAGTTTGACAACGACATGCGCAAGGTCCGCGCCCTGCGCCAGCAGGCGGCCAAGCTGAAGAACATCGGCATCAACTCCGGCTCGGACCTGCTGGTCGTGAAAACCCGGCAACTGTCGGACCGGGCCGACAAGCTTGAGGAACGGGCAAAGCCGCAACATTCCGACCGTTCCGCCGGGGCGATTCGTCTGGCAAACAGCGGCACCCACGCCAAGGCCCTGCTGGCAATCAACGACGCGGCGATCACGACGCCCGATCAAAGGCTTCTTTTCCGCACTGGCAAGCTCTGGCTGGAAAAGGGCGACCGCATCGCCCTTCTGGGCGCGAACGGGGCTGGAAAATCGCGCCTTGTCGCGCGCATTCGTGCCGCCATTGCCGGAGAGGACCGAGAAATCCGCCCTGCCGCGACCTTGCGGCTTGGCTATTCCGATCAGGCGCTGTCACACCTCGATGCCTTCCCGACCCCGTGGGACGCCGCAAAGTCCGTGGGCGAGATTGGCGATCAGCTGCTCCGGTCCCAACTTTCGGCGTCAGGCATCAGCATCGACGCACAGACCACAGCCCTCACCCGGCTCTCCGGCGGCCAGAAGGCGCGGCTGGCCATGCTGATGCTGCGTCTGGCGGAACCGAACTTCTACCTCTTGGACGAACCGACCAATCACCTCGACATCGAAGGCCAGGACGCGCTGGAAAGTGAGCTGATCGCGCATGAGGCCGCCTGCCTTCTGGTCAGCCACGACCGCGCTTTCGTGCGCGACGTGGCGACCCGGATTCTGGTGATCGAGGGCAAGCGACTGGTCGAAGTTGACGATCCTGATCCCGTCTTTGACCGCCTTATGCGGGGCTGACCCGGGTCACCCTGCGGGCCAAATCGTCCTGAGGCAACGGAAGTTCTTAAGATTTCCCTAACGTCCGCGAGCAACCCATTGTTTCAAAAGAGCATCCAGCTTTTGTCCACCGTGGACACATCCGCCGTGACCTTACCTCAACCGCCCGAAAACAGCCCCGCGAAGCTGCGTCTCAACTCGGCCTTCTGAACCTTCCCCATCGCGTTCCTCGGCAGGTCTTCCATCACGATCACCCGCTTCGGGATCTTGAAGGCCGCGAGCCGGTCCCGCAGGGCTGCCTGGATGGCCGCCTCATCGACCTCTCCCACCAGACAGGCCACCACCGCCTCGCCAAAATCAGGGTGCGGCACCCCGATGACAGCGCTGGCCGCGACCCCCGGCAGGTCATCCAGCGCGGCCTCGACCTCGGCTGGATAGACATTCAGGCCCCCGGTGATGACCAGATCCTTGGCCCGCCCTAGGATCGACAAGTACCCCTCGGCATCGAAGGCCCCCATGTCGCCAGTCACGAACCAGCCCTCCCGGAACTCTTCCGCCGTCTTCTCCGGCAACCGCCAGTAGCCCAGGAAAACGTTCGGCCCCCTGACCTCGATCGATCCCGGCTCACCCTCGCCCAAGACCTGCCAATCCGCCCCGGTAACCCGCACCTCGACCCCCGGCAGCGGCATCCCCACCGTCCCGGCCCTCCGCGCGCCCTCATACGGATTCGAGGTGATCATGTTGGTCTCGGTCATCCCGTAGCGTTCCAGGATCGCATGCTCGGTCCGACCCTGCCATTCCGCATGAGTCGCGGGCGATAGCGGGGCCGAGCCCGAGATGAACAGCCGGACATGGGCGCAGGCCTCGCGGGTCAGCCCTTGGTCAGCAAGCAGCCTCGTGTAGAAGGTCGGCACCCCCATCATCACCGTCGCGCCGGGAAGTGCTGCCAGAACCGCCGCCGGGGAAAAGCCGCGCTGAAAGATCATCGAGGCCCCGGCATAGAGGACGCAGTTGGTCGCGACGAACAGCCCATGGGTGTGAAAGACCGGTAGCGCGTGCAGCAGCACGTCCCGTTCGGAGAACTGCCATAGGTCTACCAGCGCCTCGGCATTCGACGAAAGGTTCAGCCGCGTCAGCATCACCCCCTTCGACCGACCCGTGGTGCCCGAGGTGTAAAGGATCGCGGCAAGATCGTCGGGGGCGTTCGCTGGGTCCGCAAACTCAGCCGCCTGACCCTCTGCAAGGTCCAAGAGGTAGGACAGCGCCATCACCCGCGCGCCAAGACCCGCCAGCCCCGCGACCCGCCCTCCGTCGGTCACGACCAGCGCGGGTTCCGCATCTGTCAGGAAATGCGTGGTTTCGGCCACCGTGTAGCCCGGGTTGACCGGCAGGAAGACCACCCCCGTGCGCAAGCAAGCGAGGTAGAGGGTCAGGACACTCTCGGTCTTCTCGACCTGCAGAAGCAGCCGGTCGCCCTTGCGCAAGCCAAGGACCAGTAGCGCGTTCGCCAGACGACCGGTCGCGGCCAGAAGATCGACGTAGGTGACCCCATCGCCCGCCAGCCACACCCGGCACGGGTCGCTGGCGGCTTCCTTCAGTGTCTCGATGACATCGATGCTCATGGCTCGCACTCTCCCCGCTTGCGGGCATTTACCCGGGCGGGGACGGCCAGTGCAACCGGCGTCAGGCCCTGATGACCTTGGGCGGCCGGGTCGCAAGGCGGAACTCGGCCTCGACCGCATCCGACCCGTGCTGCCGTGCAAGGGCCAGAAGGGAAAATCGGATCCGGGCAATCTCGCGGTAGTAGGACAGGAAGGCCGCGTTCAGCGCAGCCCCAGAAACCGCCCCGATCACCGGCACCGCCTGTGCAGCAAGCTTCTGCCCCAGGACCGCCGCCAGCTTCGGGGCGATGGCGGCAATCAGGTTCTGCATCGTCGTGCCAGTCAGCGCGAGTCGTGAGGCCACGAAGGAAGTGTTCACTCCATCGTCCTGCGCCAGGGGCGTCCCGGCCGCAAAGACCTGCAGGCACTCGGCCCGCACCCAGTCCTCGTCCGGGTCAAGACCTGCCGCGCGCGCCTCGACTCGAATGGCATTCAGGAACAGCGTCACCGTGACGGGGATCTCGGCCACAGCGGTCGGCAACCCGCCTGCCCCGCCCGCAGCGCCCGAAGCGATAACCGCGGCCATCGGCCCCCTCGGCCCTATATCCGGCGCACGCCCGGCAATCTGATACGCGGTTTCCAGCGCTCGGGCCGTGATCCGTTCGACCTGATCGCGCAGGCTTTCCGGCAGGGCCGAAAGCTGGTTTTCAAGCGTGCCGCCCATGCGGTTCACCAGCCGGATCACCGGCCCGTTCGCGCGCTTGTAGCGTTGAGCAAGGTCGGCCACCTGGGTGGCAAGGTCGGTTGAGTCCACGGAAGGAAGGTTCTGGTCCATGCTGCAAATATGGTGACCCCGGTCCCGCAGGCAATGGGCAAATCAGGTTGCCTTGCTGACCATCCCTTTAACACCAGTCCACGCCCCGGCCTTCAGCTCCAGCCCCAGCACGCGATCAGGGTTGGTGGGGGGCGGCATTTCCACCCCTTCAAGCTTTCGGAACCCGAAACGGCTGTAGTAGGGCGCGTCGCCAACCAGCAAGACGCGCTCCCACCCAAGGCGCCGCGCTTCGGCCAGGCTTTCGTTGATCAATAGAGCGCCAAGCCCCTCGCCCTGGTGGGTGGGATGGACAGCGATGGGACCCAGAAGAAGCACATCCTCTTCGCCGATCAGCGCGGGCCAATAGCGGATGACGGCGGCCAGCGCGCTGTTGTCGTCGCGCAGCGTCAGGCACAGAGGGGCCACCGTCGGCACCCCGTCGCGCAGCCGGTAAGACGAAAGCGCCGTGCGGCCTGGGGCAAAACAGAGATCGTAGAGGGCTTCGACTTCCCACCAGTCGTCTTCGGTTTCTTCCTCAAGCCGGTACACGCGCCTGCTGTCCCTACCCCAAAGTATTCCGCACGACCCGGCATCCGAATCCACTGGTTCAGGGCCGTAACATGGCGCAGTGTCACGATCAAATTGTGAAACAGGGGCCGCCATGTTCTACCGACCTGCCGACGGCCACGGGCTGCCGCACAGCCCGTTCTCGGCCATCGTTTCGCCCCGTCCCATCGGCTGGATTTCCACCCGCGCAACGACCGGCGACAACCTCGCGCCCTATTCCTTCTTCAATGCCGTCGGCTACACGCCCCCGCAGGTGATGTTTGCGGGCGACTGCCGCGACAGCATGATCAACGCGATGGAAAGCGGGGTCTTTGCCGTGAACATCGTGGCCGAGGCCGCGCTGGAGGCGATGAACGCGACCTCGGCCCGGTTCCCGCGCGGGACGGATGAATTCGTGGCGGCGGGCGTGCCCAAGGCCGAATGCGTAGCCATCGACTGCCCGCGCGTGGCGGATGCCCCCGCGACGCTTGAGTGCAAGGTGGTCAAGCTGGTGGACCTGCTGGGGCCGGAAAAGGTGCTGATCGGGGAAGTGGTGGGCGTCCATATCCGCGACGACTGCCTTGTCGATGGACGGTTGGACTACACGCGTTACCAGCCCGCAGCGCGGCTTGGCTATCACGACTACAGCTTTGTCCGCGAGGTCCGGGAACTGCGCCGCCCGAAGGACCCATCCCGTTAGTCCTTGCGCCCTTTGGCCTTGCGCCCAAACCGGCAATCTGTATAAGGCCGCATCCTTTCCGCTTATCCATGAACCGGCGATGCCTCTCGTGGACGGGCTGCGGAAAGGTTCTTTGCCCGTCCTATGAAGCCGCCCTGAAACGAAGGAAGCCCGCATGCCATTGTATGAGCATGTCTTTATTGCGCGTCAGGACTTGTCCAACACGCAAGCCGAAGGCCTTATCGAACACTTCTCGACCGTCCTCGCGGACAACGGCGGCAAAGTCGTTGAGAACGAGTACTGGGGCGTCAAGACGATGGCCTACAAGATCAACAAGAACCGCAAGGGCCACTATGCCTTCCTGAAGTCGGACGCGCCTGCCGCTGCCGTTCAGGAAATGGAACGCCTGATGCGCCTGCATGACGACGTGATGCGCGTGCTGACCATCAAGGTCGACAAGCACACCGAAGGCGTGTCGGTCCAGATGCAGAAGCGCGAAGAGCGTGACGGCGATCGTGGGGACCGTGGCGGCTTCGGCGGCGAGCGCCGTGAGCGTCCGTCGTTCGGCGACCGTCCGGACCGTGGCGACCGGGGTGACCGGCCGTCGTTCGGCGCTCCGCGTCGTTGATCTGAGAAAGGATAGACATCATGGCGAACAAACCGTTTTTCCGCCGCCGCAAGGTTTGCCCGTTCTCGGGCGACAATGCTCCGGCGATCGACTACAAGGACACCCGTCTTCTGCAGCGCTATATCTCTGAGCGCGGCAAGATCGTCCCGTCCCGCATCACCGCAGTCTCGGCGAAGAAGCAGCGTGAACTGGCTCAGGCCATCAAGCGCGCCCGCTTCCTGGCCCTGCTGCCCTATGCCGTGAAATAAGGAGCGACGCACATGCAAGTCATCCTTCTGGAACGTGTGGCCAAGCTTGGCCAGATGGGCGAGGTCGTGAACGTCAAGGACGGCTACGCCCGCAACTTCCTGCTGCCGCAGGGCAAGGCCCTTCGCGCGAACGACGCCAACATCAAGTCGTTCGAAGTCAAGAAAGCCCAGCTGGAAGCCACCAACCTGGAAACGAAGAAAGAAGCTGAAGCTGTCGGCGCCAAGCTGGACGGTCAGACTTTCATCGTGATCCGCTCGGCGTCTGACGCAGGCGCGCTATACGGGTCGGTCACCCCGCGCGATGTCGCAGATGTGGCGACCGAAGCGGGCTTTACCGTGAACCGCGGCCAGATCGTGCTGGACAAGCCGATCAAGGACCTCGGGATCCATACCGTTTCGGTGCAGCTGCACCCGGAAGTCGCGGTGAAGATCAAGCTGAACGTGGCGCGCTCGGTCGAAGAAGCCGAACTGCAGGCCTCGGGCAAGTCGATTGCCGAGCTTGCGGCCGAAGCGGAAGCGGAAGCCGAGTTCGAGATCGCCGAGCTGTTCGACGAAATGGGCGCAGCGCAAGACGGGGCCGATCTCGGCCGCGACTGATCCGCTCGACCAAACGACCAGACCGCGCCGGGGCAACCTGGCGCGGTTTTTCTTTGGGCGGTCCATGTACAACAATCTTGCTTTTTGTTGTACATGGCGCTATGTACAACACGCTTAACAAGTGTTGTACAAAATGATCGCCCGTCACAGCCTCATTGCAAATGCCGCCTACCACGACCTCTTGCAAAGTCTGCAGGATGAAGCCGTTTCCACACTCAAGGGAACCCCGACGCGCGAAATCCGCAATGGGCGGGCCTATTGGTACGACATCCACCGTGTCGGTACCACAGTCCGAAAAGCTTATATCGGTGAAGACACTCCTGCGCTGACAGAAAGACTGCAGCAGTACCGTGATCTAGCACAGGAAAGGCAGGCACGATCGGCATCACGCACCCGGCTCGTCCGCACATTGCGGGCCGAGGGGATGCTCGGCTCTGATGCCGCAGTCGGTTCGATCCTGCACACAGCAGAACGCCTTGGAGTGTTTCGTTTGGGCGGCACCTTGGTCGGAACACAAGCATTTCGTCAGTACGAAGGCGAACTCGGAATCCGCATATCGGGACAAGAGCTTGCGCAAACCGGTGACATCGACATCGCCCAATTCGAACGACTTTCAATAGCTTTGCAAGACCAGGTAGAAAGCTCTCTTGCCGAAGGATTCAAGGCTCTGGACTTCGCCCCCGTTCCCTCGATCAACCATCGCTCTATCTGGCGCTGGAGGCAGACCAAGTCCAATACGCTGGTCGAATTCCTAACCCCCTCCTTCCGCCCCGAAGAGGATATCCGCGAGCTTCCAGCCCTTGGCGTCGCGGCGCAGTCGCTCCATTTCCTGAACTTTCTGATTGCCGAGCCGATCAAGGCCGCTGCTCTCTACCGCTCGGGCGTCCTGGTCCAGATCCCCCGGCCCGAGGCCTATGCGATCCACAAGCTGATCGTTGCCGACCGCCGCCAGGGCCCGGACCGGATGAAGTCGCGCAAGGACATGGCACAGGCCGCCCTCCTGATCAAAGCTCTGGCCGAGGATCGCCCCGAGGAACTGCGTGAGGCCTACGAGGATGCGATGGAGCGTGGACCGCAATGGCGGGCGCATCTCGGGACGACGCTGCAGCGGATGCCCGAGACGGCTGCAAAGCTTGCCGCGCTTTGACCGGCCTGTGTCGGGGTCAGACAAGCCGATGGCCCCGGCCCAGCTAGCCTTTCCACATGACCCTGTCAGCCACCCAGCGCGGTATCCTTGCCCTTGTCGTCGGGATTGCCGTCTTTTCGCTGCAGGACGTGATCCTGAAGCGGCTGTCGGGCGACTACCCGCTCTATCAGGCAATGATCATCCGCAGCCTGACTGCCGTGCCGCTTCTCCTGATCATTGTCCGCGTGCTGGACGGTCGCCTGACCACGATCACCACGCCGAACTGGGGCTGGATGCTGGCGCGCGGGTTCCTGAACTTCACGGCCTACACCGCCTACTACCTTGGTCTTGCCGCGATGCCGATGGCCGACACCGTGGCGCTGTTCTTCACCGCCCCCCTGTTCATCACCATCGCCGCCGCCCTGGTCTTCAAGGAACGCATCGGCCCGATGAACCTGCTGGCGCTTCTTGCGGGCTTTGCGGGCATGCTGATGATCTTCAACCCCAGCGCCAGCGTCTTTGACCCCGCCGCCCTCCTCCCCGTGCTTGGAGCCTTCGGCTACGCCCTGACCCAGCTTGCCACCCGAGCCCTGGGCCGGACCGAAACGGCGGGGGCGATGACGTTCTGGGGCAACCTGACCTTCCTCGCCAGCGCCCTGGCCCTGGCGGCGGTCTTCGGGTCCGGGGCCTACGACGGCGCGAGCCACCCCTCGCTCGCCTTCCTGACCCGGGGCTGGCAAGAGATGCCCATGCGCGACCTCTTCCTGTTCATGGCCTGCGGGCTGATCGCCTCGATCGGGCTGTCGCTGCTGACTTACGCCTACCGGATAGCACCCTCGTCGGCGGTCGCGCCGTTTGAGTACAGCTTCATCATCTGGGGCGTGCTTTGGGGCTGGCTGTTCTGGGCGCAGCTGCCGACGACGCTGGCCTGGGGCGGGATCGCGCTGCTGATCGGGGCGGGGCTGCTGGTGATCCGGGCAGAGGCGCAAAACGAAAAGGCCGCACCCGAAGGCGCGGCCTGATCTTCGCAATCTGTTGTTCCCTGTCGGACCTGACCGGTCTCTTACATTTCGTCCAGCGCCTCGACGGCTTTCTGAAGCTTGTCCTTCGAGATTTCCTTGTCCGTCACCTTGGCAAGACCGACGAGGTGGTCGACAACCTTGTCCTCGAACACCGGAGCGCGCAGCTGCTGCTGCATCTGCTGGTTCTTCTGCACGAATTCGAAGAACTGGCGTTCCTGTCCCGGATACTGGCGGGCAGCCGCCAACACGGCCTGGGTCATCTCGGCATCGGTCACGGTAACCTCCGCCTTGCGACCGATTTCGGCCAGCAGAAGCCCCAGACGCACACGACGCACGGCCAGCTTCTTGTGCTCGTCCGTCGTCTCGATGGCCCCGTGGTTGTGACCGTGATCTTCGGGATGCTCTTCATGGTAAAGCTGGTGCGCGATCTGGTTGGCTTCCGCCTCGACCAGGTTTGCGGGCAGGTCGAACTTGACCATGCCGTCCAGCTGGTCCAGCAGCGATCGCTTCAGCACCGCACGGGCAGCACCCTTGTATTCGGCCTCAAGCCGTTCAGCGATCTGGGCCTTCAGGGCCGCCAGATCCTCGGCCCCGAACTTCTTGGCCAGCTCGTCGTCGACTTCGGCCGGCTTCGGTTCCTTGAGCGCCTTCACCGTGCAGGCGAAGACCGCGCCCTTGCCCGCAAGATGCGCGGCACCGTAGTTTTCCGGGAAGGACACGTTCACCGAAACCTCGTCGCCGACCTTGGCGCCGATCAGCTGCTCTTCGAAGCCGGGGATGAACGACCCCGAGCCAAGCTCCAGCGGGTAATCTTCGGCCGAGCCACCCTCGAACAGCTCACCGTCGACCGATCCCTTGAAGTCGATCACGATCTGGTCGCCGGATTTGGCCTTCGCGCCCTTCTTGCGGTCGTCGAAGTTCTTGGCCGATCCGGCAAGGTTTTCCAGCGCTTCGGCAATCGCCTTGTCGTCGGCCTTCACGATCAGACGCTCAAGCTTCAGCTTGCCCGCATCGACATCCGGGATCGGCGGCAGCGCGTCATAGGTCATCTCGACCACGACATCCTGGCCTTCTTTCCACGTCTCGCCGCCAACCATCTTGACTTCGGGCTGCAGCGCCGGGCGGTCGCCGGTCTTGTCGAAGTGGTCCTTCATCGCAGTGTCGATGGCTTCCTACATCGCGTCACCCATGATCCGGGTGCCGAACTGCTTTTTCAGGATCGCCAGCGGCACCTTGCCCTTGCGGAAGCCCTTGATCTCGACCTCGGGCTGCGCCTCGATCAGCTTTTCCTGGACCTTGGCATCCAGTTCAGCCGCCGTGACGGTAATGGTATAGCCGCGCTTGAGGCCTTCGTTCAGGGTCTCGGTGACCTGCATGGGGGGACGTCCTTCCTACGATCAATCGGGCGCATTCGCGCAATAGCTTGGGTGCGCCGGGCCCACGCCCCACGCCACATCGCGCGCCTTCTAGCAAAGCTTCATCGCCGGTGTAAGGGGGAATCCGCGACACGCAGGCCGGGGCAATTGGTGCGGGTGAAGGGACTTGAACCCCCACGCCTTGCGGCGCCAGAACCTAAATCTGGTGCGTCTGCCAGTTTCGCCACACCCGCACGGTCTGCCTTCTAGCAAACCCTTGCCCGGGGGGCGAGAGCCAAAAGCACCGCCCCATTCCCGCCACAACCCCAGCGGGATCAGGCCACAACTGCCCAGAAATGACCGAACGGGCATCGAATGTGGACCACAAAGCCCTGCGAGCCTTGCTTAACCAGAATGGACGAGGCTGCACCGTGGACTCCGACGCGCCGTTTTCAAGATCATCAGGTGGGGCCGGCACGCCCCCGGCGCAGGGCATGGTGTCGGGCACCATGGTTCGGACGCTGGACGGGCTGCTGCCGGTCGACTACCTGACCCCCGGCGACCGGATCGTGACCCGCGCGGGCGCGCGCCGTCTGACCTCGGTCTCGGTCGTTCACCGCAAGCAGATCGACCTCGTGCGGGTGCGCGCTTCGACCATGGGGCATGACCGCCCGGACGAAGATCTTCTCCTTGCCCCCGGACAGCCGGTCCTGATCCGCGACTGGCGGGCGCAGGCGCTTTACGGCGTACCGGTGGCGGCAATCCCGGCCTCGCGGCTGGTCGATGGCGAGTTTGTCAGCGTCGAGGTTCACCGCGACGTCCGGCTTTTCACCCTGCGTTTCGACGAGGACGAGGTGGTCTATGCCGAGGGGCTGGAGCTTGCCTGCCCGGCCTTCCTGCCGGAGCTTGCCTGACCTGACGCCGCGTCCTTCTGGGATTGGCCTGCGGATCGGGTAAGGTCCGCGCATGGACGCGCAACTTCAGACGCTGTTTGCCACGATGAAGGCCGGGAACGAAACCCGCCGCCGCAGCTTTGGTCTGGTCGAACGCCGCGCAGCGCTGGACAAGCTTGCCCATATGATGCGCCGGAACGAAGCGGCGATCATCGCGGCCCTGCAAGCCGACCTAGGCCGCCCGGAGGCCGAGACGATCCTGATGGATTATCTCAACACCTTGCAAGAAATCCGCCACGCCCGCCGCCACCTGCGCCGCTGGATGCGCCCGCGCCGGGTATGGCCGACTTTGGCGGTCTTCGGGTCTTCGGGCCGCATCGAGGTCCAGCCGCGCGGCACCTGTCTGATCATCGCGCCATGGAACCTGCCCTTCCACCTGGCGCTTGGCCCCCTTGCCTCCTGCCTTGCGGCCGGGAATGCGGCGATCGTCAAGCCCTCCGAACTCACCCCGGCCTCCAGCGCGCTGATCGCGAAGATGATCGGCGAGACCTTCCCACCCGACCTTGTCGCGGTGGTCGAAGGCGACAAGGCCGTCGCGGAAGACCTCCTCGCCCTGCCCTTCGACCACATCTTCTTCACCGGCTCGGCGGCGGTCGGCAGAATCGTGATGGCCGCAGCCGCGAAGACCCTCGCCTCGGTCACGCTGGAGCTTGGCGGCAAGTCACCGGTCATCGTCGGCCCGGACGCCGATCTGGATCGCGCCGCCGACTGGATCACCTTCGGCAAGTTCCTGAACGCAGGCCAGAACTGCATCTCGCCGGATCACCTTTATGTCCACGCCTCGATCAAGGACGCCTTCCTGAAGCTGCTTTGCGCCCGAATCGCCCGCGCCTACGGGTCGGGCGCGGCAAGCCCGCACCTGACCCGGATCGTCTCACCCGCCCATGCCGCCCGGCTTTCCGCGCTGATCGCGGACGCAATGGGCAAGGGGGCGACCCAGCTTGTCCCGGGCGGGGAGGCCGGTCAGGCGATGGGGCCGCACCTGATAGACGGCACAACCCCAGACATGCGCCTGATGCAGGAAGAAATCTTCGGCCCGATCCTGCCGATCCTGACTTACACAGATCTCGATCCCGTGCTGGATGAAATCAACGCACGCGAAAAACCGCTGGCGTTGTATGTCTTCGACCGCGACCGCGCCCGGGTCGATGCGATCCTGCGACAGACCACATCCGGCGCGGTCGGGGTGAACCTGACGCTTGTTCACTACAGCCACCTGAATCTGCCTTTTGGAGGCGTCAATTCCTCGGGCATCGGGGCCGCGCATGGCGAGGCAGGCTTCCGCGCCTTCAGTCACGAACGCGCCGTGCTGCGGAACCGGTTCCTGGCGCTTCCCCTGCTTTTCCCGCCCTACACTGCGCGGGTCATGCGGTTGATCCACCTTGTAAAGCGGTTCCTTGGCTGACCGGATAACGCCTGTCGCCGCTGCAGATCGACGCCAGATCGGGCCAAGCAGTCCGCTGCACGCGTTCATTTCTCTGTCATACAGTTTTTACAATCCTGCAATCTAAGCGTCACGCGACGGGACTAGAGCCGGGTCAGGCTTCCTTACAAGGTCGCCAGTTATGCTGCACGCAATCAGGAGTGCCTCCATGAAATCCCTCTCCCTCACCGCATCGGTCCTGGCCTTCGCCGCCGCGATGCCGGCCGCTGCTCGCGACCAGATCCAGGTCACCGGTTCCTCGACCGTGCTGCCCTATGCCACCATCGTTGCCGAAGCCTTCGGCGAGAATTTCGACTTCCCGACCCCGGTCGTGGAAGGCGGCGGTTCGGGCGCAGGCCGCAAAAAGATGTGCGAAGGCGTTGGTGAAACCACCGTCGACATCGCCAACTCGTCCAGCCGCATCTCGAAGTCCGACATCGAGCTGTGCGCCACCAACGGTGTGGCCGAGATCCTCGAAGTCCGGATCGGCTATGACGGGATCGTCTTCGCTTCGGACGTGAACGGTGCCGAATTCGCCTTCACCCCGGCCGACATCTACGGCGCGCTTGGCGCCAAGGTCGCCAAGGACGGCGCCCTCGTCGACAACGCTGTCGCCCAGTGGGCCGAAGTGAACCCGGCCCTGCCCGCCCAGGACATCCTGATGTTCATCCCGGGCACAAAGCACGGCACCCGTGAAGTCTTCGACATCAAGGTGGTCATTGCTGGCTGCAAGGATACCGGTGCCTACGACCTGTATCTTGCCACCGCAGAAGGTGCCGACGACAAGGAAAAGGGCGGCAATGCCGAAAAGGCTTGCATGGAGCTGCGCACTGACGGCAAGTCGGTCGACATCGACGGCGACTACACCGAAACGCTGGCACGCCTTGACGCCGACAAGAACGCCGTTGGCGTGTTCGGCCTGTCGTTCTACCAGAACAACACCGACAAGCTGAAGGTTGCGACCATGTCGGGCATCGTCCCGTCGACCGAGTCGATCGCCTCCGGCGAATACCCGGTGTCGCGTCCGCTGTACTTCTACGTCAAGAAGGCGCACATCGGCGTGATCCCCGGCCTGAAAGAGTACGTCGAGTTCTTCGTCTCCAACGACATGGCTGGCCCGGATGGTCCGCTGGCTGCCTACGGTCTGGTTTCGGACCCGGAACTGGCCGCCACCCAGGCAGCCGTTGCCGCCGAGACCCCGATGGGTCCGCTGGAATAAGACGCTGATCCCGGGCGCGGGGCCGAACCTTCGGCCCCGCGCCTTTCCCTGCGACCCTAGCCGGGGGCCAATCCGATGTCCGTCCTTATGATCCTTGCCGCCATCGCGGTGCTAAGCGTCGCCGCCTATCTTCTGGCCCGTCAGCGAGCACTTGCATCAGCAGGGGGCAACCCCCGCGATCTGCACTCTCTTCCGCTATATTACGGATGGTATGGTGCCCTCGCGGTCCTCATTCCGGCACTTGCTGCCTTGACCATCTGGCTGATTGTGCAGCCGATGGTGATCGAGTCCCGCATATCCGCCGCTCTTCCGACAGACCTCGTTGCTGATGCGACCCAGACCGAACTGACGATGGCCGATGTGCGGCGCGTCGCGGGCGGGCTTGATGCTGCAGTAGCACAGGGGCAGATGACGGAAGAAGAAGCGGGCATGATCCGCACCGAATTCACCAACGTGCGCGACAAGCTGGCTGCCGTCGGCGTCGCCCTTGGATCGGACGTCTCGAAGGATGTCCTCGCCGCTGCGCAGGACTACCGCGAGATGTCGCATTGGGGGGCCGCCGGACGCACTGTTGTCGTCCTCGTGCTGTCCGTCCTTGGCCTTTTCTGGGGTGTCAGCCGCGCCGGCAAGGATTTCCGCGCCCGCAACCGGGTCGAGCAGGTGATCCTGGCCCTGCTGATCATTTCCTCCTCGATCGCGATCCTGACCACGGTCGGCATCGTCTGGTCCATGGTCAGCGAAACCTTCGACTTCTTCACCAAATACCCGATCCAGGATTTCTTCTTCAGCCTGACCTGGTCGCCCAACTTCCGCGGTGGGTCCGACCTTGGCATCATCCCGCTGATCTGGGGCACGCTTTACATCACCATCGTCTCGATGCTGGTGTCGGTGCCTATCGGCCTCTTCGCCGCGATCTACCTGGCCGAATATGCCTCCAAAAGCACGCGCTCCTGGGTCAAGCCGCTGATCGAGATCATCGCGGGCATCCCGACCGTCGTCTTCGGCATCTTCGCTCTGGTGACCGTCGGCCCCTTCCTGCGCGACTACTTCGCCCAGCCTCTCGGGCTTGGCAACTCGGGGTCATCTGTGATGACCGCGGGCATCGTGATCGGGATCCTGAACATCCCGTTCATCTCGTCCCTTTCGGACGACATCATCAACGCTGTTCCGCAAAGCCTGCGCGACGGCAGTTTCGGCCTTGGCGCGACCAAGTCGGAAACCATCCGTCAGGTCATCCTTCCCGCCGCCCTGCCGGGCATCGTCGGTGCCATCCTGATGGCGGCCTCGCGCGCCATTGGTGAAACCATGGTCGTGGTGATGGGCGCCGGCGCTGCCGCGAAACTCAGCCTCAACCCGTTCGAGGCGATGACCACGATGACCGTCAAGATCGTCGGCCAGCTGACCGGCGACACCGACTTCGACGCGCCAGAGACCCTTGTCGCCTTCGCGCTTGGCATGACGCTCTTCGTCATCACCCTGTGCCTCAATATCTTTGCCCTCTGGATTGTCCGGAAATACCGGGAGCAGTACGAATGACCGACATCTCCGCCACTCCGATCCCGGGCTCGGGCCCGATCCGGCACCCGAGAAGTTCGATCCTGACGGCATCGAACGAAATGAAACGCCGCAATGCCGGTGAGGCGCGTTTCAAGGCCTATGGGGTGATCGCCATCACCATCGCGCTTGCGACGCTGGCGATCATGCTCTTCACCATCCTGCGCGATGGCGTGTCCTCCTTCTCCCAGGCCCGCCTGTCCTTCCCGATGGAGCTTTCGGCCGAAGTCCTTGACCCAAGCGGGAACCGCAGCCGCGACGAAATGACGAAGGTCACGACCGTCGGCTATCAGAAGGTCCTTGCAAGCGCCTTCGCCGCCGAGCTGGAACGGCGCGGCATCACCCAGGAAGGCATTTCGGAAAAGGAAATCTCCGATCTGATCTCGAAGGATGCGGCAGGTCAGCTGCGAGCCAGCGTCCTTGGCGACCCCACGATTGTCGGCACCACGATCGATGCCAAGGTTTTCGCCGCAGGCCGGATCGACGGCTTCCTCAAGGGCCGGGTTACGCTGGAAACGGCCGAACGCGACAGCAACGTCACTCCCGACCAGCTGCGTCTTGCCGAACAGCTGCAGAAGGCGGGCATTCTCTATTCGTCCTGGAACTGGGATTTCCTGACCAACCCGGACGCATCCGACCAGCGTCCCGAAGCGTCAGGCCTTGGCGTAGCCCTCCTCGGCTCGGCCTACATGATGCTGATCGTCCTGGTGACTTGCGTCCCCGTCGGCGTCGCCGCGTCGATCTATCTTGAAGAGTTTGCGCCGAAGAACCGCTGGACCGATGCGATCGAGGTGAACATTTCCAACCTCGCCGCAGTCCCGTCGATCGTCTTCGGTATCCTTGGCCTTGCGATCTTCATCAACTTCATGGGCCTGCCGAACTCGTCCTCCATCGTCGGCGCGTTTGTCCTTAGCCTGATGACACTTCCCACCATCATCATCGCCACCCGCGCCTCGATCCGGGCGGTTCCGCCGTCGATCCGCGACGCAGCACTTGGGATCGGTGCGTCGAAGATGCAGACGGTGTTCCACCACGTCCTGCCGCTTGCGATGCCCGGCATTCTGACCGGTACGATCCTGGGTCTTGCGTCAGCCCTTGGCGAAACCGCGCCGCTTCTCCTGATCGGCATGGTGGCCTTCGTCGACAACTACCCGTCCGCACCGCCCGAAGGTTTCCTTGACCCCGCGACCGCGCTGCCGGTTCAGGTCTACAGCTGGGCCAGCCGCTCTGACCCGGCCTTCATCGAACGGTCCAACGGAGCGATCATCGTGCTCCTTGTGTTCCTTGTCATCATGAACGTCGCCGCAATTCTTCTGCGCCGCCGCTTTGAACGCCGCTGGTAACTGAGATGGATGCCATGAACGACATGACCCGCACCGCGCTTGAAACCGACACCGCGACGACGAAGATTTCGGCGCGGGGGGTTCAGGTGCATTACGGCACGAACCACGCGCTGAAGGATGTCGACGTCGACATCC
>JBGSVS010000075.1:0-1797 GCA_041752895.1 Tabrizicola sp. | reverse complement strand
TCCGCCCCGATGACGAGGCGCGCGGAGATCTGGGTGCCGTCGGTCAGCGTCACCAGGGCTTCGGCGTCGCGGACCAGCATGCGGGCGAAGCCGGTGCCGGGGCGGAAGCTTACGTCGGGCAGTTCGGCAATCCGGGCGACCATTTCGCGGCGTAGGAGCCAGTTGGGCAGGTTCCAGCCGAAGGGCGCGTCGGAGATGTCGGCGGCGTCGAAGTCCTTGGTGAGGCGTGCCTCGGGCATCTCGCCGCCAGCGTCGATGATCCGCATGACCTGAAGGGCGGCGGCATGGGGTTCAAGCCGGGCCCAGAGGCCTGCGGCTTGCAGGACGGGGATCGAGGGCTGCAGGAAGGCGGTGGTGCGAAGATCGGCGTCGCTGGCCGCCGCGTCGGTGACCGGGGGTTGCGGGTCGACGCAAATGACGCGGAAGCCCGCAGTGCCAAAGGCGCAGGCGGCGGTCAGGCCGGCAACACCGCCGCCGGAAATCAGGATGTCGGTCGCTTCACGCATTGTGGCCTCCTACCGCAAATATAGGGCGCGGCGATGCGCGCGGCCAGAGGATAGGGTGCCTCAGGTCAGGGGCGCGCGAGGATGATGAGGATGACGAACATGACCGGGACCATGGCCACGGCGGTCAGCACCAGGGCGGGGAGGCCCCAGGTCTGGATCGCAAGGACGAGGGCGGTCAGTACGATGACGAGGATGTAGTAGATCGTGTCAACCTCACGCTCGACCGCGCGGATCAGGCCGCCGACGACGGGGATTGCGCGGAGGATGCGGCCGAAGAGGCTGGGCGGGGAGAGGGTGGCTGCGGTCATTCCGGGCTCCGATCATCTGAGTGTGAGCCGTCAGATAACGCATGAAAGTGTTGAAGGGATGTGACCGGATGTCACTCCGCCAACTGGGCGAGGAACGCGGCGAGGTCGTCGGTATGGTGATGGATGTGATCGGCCGGGTCCGGGGCGGGCGCGACATGGACCGTGCGCATGCCAAGCGCGTGCGGGACGGTAAGGTTGCGGGTGTCGTCTTCGAACATGGCGCCCTGGCGGGGGTCAAGCCCGTCGCGCGCGAAGACGGTCGCGAAGGCCTGGGCCTCGGGCTTGGGGTGGAACTCGGCGTGCTCGACCCCGTAGATCGCATCGAAAAGACCCCCAAGTCCACGCGCGGCAAGGACTTTTTCGGCATAGGGCGCGCAGGCGTTGGTGTAGATGATCTTGCGGCCGGGAAGGGCGGCGATGGCCCGGGCGAGGCCTGGGTCGGGGGCAAGTACCGAGAAGTCGATGTCATGCACCTCGGTCAGGTAGGGGGCGGGATCGACGTCGTGTTCGCGCATCAGGCCCGCAAGCGTGGTGCCATAGGTCTGCCAGTAATAGGCGCGCAGATGGTCGGCGCGCGCGCGGTCGACCTGTAGCGCCCGCATGACCCAGTCGGTCATCCGCACCTCGATCTGGTCAAAAAGCCGCATGTGCGGCGGGTATAGCGTGTTGTCGAGGTCGAAGACCCAGGTGCGGACGTGGGTGAAGTGCTGTTTGGGCATGGGGCTGGTGTAGTGCGGCGCTGCGACATAGGGAAGGGTTGATCGTGGGCCTTTGGCCGCGCTAGGGTCCGGGCCGCGCCGGGGGGCCGCGCGAGGGGGACGGAAAGAGTGCAGAAAGACGCCTACACGCTGATCATGGAAGCGATCGAGGCCGGGGTCTACAAGCCCGGCGACCGGCTGGTCGAAAGCGAGCTTGCCGAACGGCTGGGGGTCAGCCGGACCCCGGTGCGCGAGGCGCTGCAGCGGCTGGAAACCCAGGCGATG
>JBGSVS010000074.1:0-3559 GCA_041752895.1 Tabrizicola sp. | reverse complement strand
GGCACCCTCTTCAGCCACCGGCACACGGCGCCCGGACGGCGGGTTGCCGCAGACGGGCGTCCCGTCACGTGCCACCCGGGGCACCCAGACCACCTCTGCCGCAGTGCCCGCACGGACGAACATGCAGCCCCTCGAATCGACATACTGCAGCCCGGCGTAATCCGCAGGAGGAAGCTCCGCAGGCCGTATCGGATCGCGCGCATCGACACCCGAGGACAGCAACAGGATCAGCCCTGCGGCAAGGATCCCGCGCATCATTTGGTCCCGAACATCCGGTCCCCGGCATCGCCAAGGCCGGGCACGATATAGCCGTGATCGTTCAGATAGCTGTCCACCGCCGCCGTGACAATCGGCACATCGGGATGCACCTCCTTCATCCGGGCGATGCCCTCGGGCGCGGCCAGCAGGCACAGGAACCGGATCTGCCTGGCCCCCGCCTGCTTCAGCAGACTGACCGCCGCCGCCGAGGAGTTCCCCGTGGCCAGCATCGGATCGACGACGATGGCGATGCGGTCCTCCATATGGTCCGGCAGCTTGCAGTAGTACTGCACCGGCTGCAGCGTTTCGGGGTCACGGTAAAGCCCCACGAACCCCACCCTTGCCGCCGGAACCAGCTCAAGAATACCGTCCAGCAGCCCGTTGCCCGCCCGCAGGATGCTGACCAAGGCCAGCTTCTTGCCGTCAATGGTCGGCGCGTCCATCTCCTCCAGCGGCGTCTCGATCCGTTTGGTGGTCATCGGCAGCTCGCGCGTGACCTCATAGGCCAGCAAGAGGCTGATCTCGCGCAGAAGCTTGCGGAAGCTGGCGGTCGAGGTGTCCTTCTCGCGCATCAGGGTCAGCTTGTGCTGGACGAGGGGGTGACTGACGACGGTCAGGTGATCCAGCATTTCAGGCCTCCAACAGCTTTCCGATACGTCCCTTGGTATCCGCGTCACAAAAGGCCGCGTCAAGCGACTGGCGCGCGATCTTCCGGAATTGCCCCTCGTCCCAGTCGAAGGCCCGGTGCAGCTCCTCATACTCCCGCGCCATCGTGGTGTGGAAGAACGGCGGATCGTCGGTGCTGATGGTGACCTTGCAGCCCCGCCGGTCCAGCTCGGCAATCGGGTGGTTGCGAAAGGTCGGATAGATGCCCAGCGTCACGTTCGACCCCGGACAGACCTCCAGCACGATCCCCTTCTCGGCCAGCTCATCGACCAGCGCCAGATCCTCGATCGCCCGCACCCCATGCCCGATCCGCTCGACCTCCAGGTCCCGCACCGCATCGCGCACGCTTTCCGGCCCACCCCATTCCCCGGCATGCGCCGTCAGCCGCAGCCCCGCCTCGCGCGCGCAGTCAAAGGACCAGCGGAAATCCTTGGGCGCACCGATCTTCTCATCCCCCGCAATCCCAAAACCGACGATCCAGTCCCCCGCCGTTTCCGCCGCACAGCGCGCCGTTTCCCGAGCCTTCTCCGGCCCGAAATGCCGGATGCAGGTGATGATCCCGCGCAGGGTGATCCCCAAGTCCCTCTCGGCCTGATCCGCCGCCTCCTGCATGGCGTGCAGGTATTCGCGCCACGCCCCGACATCGCGCCCGCCGCAGAAATCGGGGGATAGGAACGTCTCGGAATAAACCACCCCCGACTTCGCCGATTCCTCCAACACCGCCAGCACCAGCCGCTGATAATCGCGCGGAGACTGCAGCGCCGAAGTCGCCGCCTCATAGACCTTCAGGAAATCCCAGAAGTCCTTGTAGCGATAATTCCCCTGCGCATCGAAGACGCCGGATATGTCCAGATGCTTTTCCTTCGCCAGCCCCGCGATGAAGGCCGGAGGTGCCGCCCCCTCCAGATGCAGATGCAGTTCGACCTTCGGCAACCCGCTCACGAAACGCTCCTGATTTCATCTGTCCGAAAATATCCCGGGGTCCGGGGCAGCGCCCCGGGGGTAGACTAAAGGAAACTCCGCCCCGGCCCCTTGGCCCCAACCCCCAGATGCCCGGCCACGCTCGCGCCGACATCGACGAACCCGCGCAGGCCCACCTCGCGCGCGCCGACACCCCAGCCCACCACCGGCACCCGTTCCCGTGTGTGTTCCGTCCCGCGAAAGGTCGGGTCGTTGCCGTGATCCGCCGTGAAGATCGCCAGATCCCCCGGCTGCAACTGCGCGAAAAACCGGGGCAGACTGGTATCGAACCACTCCAGCGCACGGGCATAGCCAGCAACATCGCGCGGATGACCGTACAAGGTGTCGAACTCCACGAAATTCGCAAAGGTCAACGAACCCGCCTCCGCCTCGGCCCCCAGCCGGACCAGATGTTCGAAAAGATCAGAATCGGACTTGCCCTTGTGCAGCTTCCCGATCCCCCGCATCGAGAAGATGTCGCCGATCTTGCCGATCCCGTGCGTCGCCCTGCCCACGTCCGAAACCCAGTCCAGCAGCGTTGGCGCAGGCGGTGCGATGGCGAAATCCTTGCGGTTCGACGTCCGCTTGAAACTCCCCGGCGTCCCGGTGAACGGCCGCGCGATGACCCGCCCGACCTTGCGGACATGCAACATCGGCGCCAGATCCCTGCACAGCTGCAACAGCCGCTCCAGCCCGAAGGCCTCTTCGTGGCAAGCAATCTGAAACACGCTGTCGGCGCTGGTGTAGCAAATTGGCCAACCCGTCCGCAGGTGTTCCTCGCAGTGTTCCGCGATGATCGGCACGCCCGAGGCGTGGCAGTTCCCCAGGATGCCTTCCGTCCCCGCCAACCGGCAGACTTCGGCCACGATGTCGTCTGGGAAAGCGGGCACAGTGTCGGGAAAGTAGGTCCAGTCCCAGGGCACCGGCACCCCCGCCAGTTCCCAATGCCCGGACGGGGTATCCTTGCCGTTCGACACCTCGGTCGCAGCCCCCCACAGCCCCTCCGGCACTGCCGCCAAACCCGGCGTAGCCGCACCCGAGGCCAGCCGGATCGCCGCACCAAGGCCCAACCGGTCAAGGTTCGGCATCTTCAACGGACCCGACCGCCCGACTTCGGCTCGCCCCTCGGCACAGGCCGCTGCGATGTGGCCCAGCGTGTTCGAGCCTTCGTCCCCGAAAGCCGCCGCATCCGGTGCGCCACCGCAGCCGACGGAGTCCATCACGATCAGGAAGGCGCGTCCTTGCGTCTTGGCCATGTCAGCCGATCCTCTTCTGCACCAGATCCGGTTCGACGGGCGCCGAAGCCGCGATCACATAGGCCGCCTGCACCGCCCTGACCGCCGCCTTGGCCGCATCCTCGGTGACCGCGTGAACCATGGCAATAGGCACGCCCGCCCCCGCCTCTTCGCCGATCCCGGCAAGGTCCGACAGCCCGACCGAAGGGTTGACCCGGTCGCCCTCACGCAACCGGCCGCCGCCAAGATGCACCACCGCCAGCCCCAGCGCTTCGCCGTCGATGGTCGAGACGAAACCATCCTCCAGCGCCGGCACTTCCATCATCACCGGGGCCGAGGGCAGCCGGTCGGGCCAGCGTTCCACGAAATCCGCAGGCCCCCCCTGCGCCACGACCATCCGCCCGAACACTTCGGCCGCCGCACCGGATTCCAGCGCCTGC
>JBGSVS010000073.1:0-5695 GCA_041752895.1 Tabrizicola sp. | reverse complement strand
CGGTTCGGTCAGCGCAAAACCGGAAATCACTGTGCCCGCCCGGGTGCGTTCCAGCCAGAGCCGCTGCTCTGCGGTCCCGAACAGCGACACCGCGCCCATGCCGAGGCCTTGCATCGCAAAGGCGAAATAGGCCAGCGGGTCATGGCGGGCCAGGGTTTCGCGGATCAGGCACAGCGTGCGCACATCCAGCGCATCCCCCCCCGAATGGGTCAGCCAGCCGCCGGCCCCAAGGGCTGCCACCAGAGCGCGACAGGCGTCATCGACGTCAGTGTGATCTACCGGCAGATTCGCCGCAGACCAGTCCTCCAGCGCCGCCGCCAGCTCGCGGTGACGCGGCTCGAAGAAGGGCCAGTCCAGGAAACTCTTGTCGCTCACGACTTTCTCTTCCCCAAATATCCCGGGGGTCCGGGGGCTGGCCCCCGGCCCGCCGTCAGTTGCCCTGAAACACCGGCTTTTCCTTGGCGACAAAGGCACGGTACGCGCGCTCAAAGTCCTTTGTCTGCATGCAGATGGCCTGCGCCTGCGCCTCGGCCTCGATTGCGGCCAGAAGCCCCATGTCCCATTCCTGCACAAGCTGTGTCTTGGTGACGGAGTGGGCAAAGACCGGCCCGGCGGCCAGTTGCACGGCCAGTTTTTGCGCGGCGGCGTCCAGATCCTCCGCCGGATGCAGGGCGTTCCAGAAGCCCCAGGCGTGGCCCTCCTCGGCGTTCATCACCCGGCCGGTGTACAAAAGCTCCGCCGCCCGGCCCTGCCCGATGATGCGTGGCAGCATGGCACAGGCGCCCATGTCGCAGCCCGCAAGGCCGACGCGGGTGAACAGGAACGCGCATTTGGCCTGTGGCGTGGCCAGCCGCAGGTCGGCAGCCATGGCAAGAATCGCCCCCGCCCCCACCGCCACGCCGTCCACTGCCGCAATCACCGGTTTGCCGCAGGTCAGCATCGCCTTGACCAGATCGCCGGTCATCCGGGTAAAGGCCAGCAAATCCTTCATCGGCAGGCCGATCAGCGGGCCGATGATGTCATGCACATCCCCACCCGAACAGAAGTTGCCGCCGTTCGACGCCAGCACCGCCACGTCCACATCCGTCGCATGGGCCAAGGCGCGAAAGGTGTCGCGCAGCTCGGCATAGCTGTCGAAGGTCAGCGGGTTCTTGCGGTCGGGCCGGTTCAGCCGGATCGTGGCGACGCGGCCCTGCACGGACCACAGGAAATGCGCGGGCGTCAGGTTGGCCAGTTCGGTCATGCGGTGTCCTTCCTGCCGATCTTGCGGAAGATGGTGGTGATCTGGTCAAGGTCTTCGTCGGTCAAATCGCCCAACAGGCGGTCCACCTCGGCCTCGTGTTCGGCGGCCATGCGGTCGAACGCGGCCAGACCGTCCTCGGTCAGGGCGACAAAGATGGTGCGGCGGTCGGTGTCGCTGGGGCGGCGGCGGACCAGACCGTCCTTTTCCAGCCGGTCCACCACGGCGGTGGCATTGCCATTCGACACCAGCAACAGGCGGGACAGTTCGCTCATCGTCACGCCATCGCGGCGGCGCCAGAGGGCGGCCATCACGTCAAAGCGCGGCAGGGTGGTAGCGTGCCGGGTGCGCAGGAATTCCCGCAGGTCGGATTCCACCGTGCGGGTCACGCCCAGAAGGCGGATCCATGCTTTCAGGCGGCGTTTGGACAGATCGCTCATACCTCGCCCCCTGAAATGGGCAGCGCGTGACCGTTGATCCCGTCTGACCCCGGGCCGCACAGGAACAACGCTGCGGCGGCCACTTCGTCGGGGTGATAGAGCCGGTTCTGCGGGCTAAGGCCTTCCAGTGCGGCGCGGGCATCGGCCAGCGACTTGCCGGTCTTTTCGGCAATGACCTGCACCGAATGATCAGTCATCGGCGTGTCCAGAAAGCCGGGGCAGATAGCGTTCACGGTGACGGGCTTCTGCGCCACCTCCAGCGCCAGAGACCGCACCATGCCCACCACGCCGTGCTTGGCCGCCGCATATGGGGCAACCTTGGCATAGCCTTTCAGGCCCGCGGTGGAGGCAACGGCAATCAGCCGGCCCCAGCCGGGCAGTTGGTTCAGCCCGTCGCGGAAGGTCAGGAAAACGCCGGTCAGGTTGACGGCCAGAATGGCATGCCATTGATCCAGCGAGGTTTTTGCCATGGGGGCACTGTCGGCGGCCCCGGCATTGGCGACGATGATGTCGCAAGGCCCGGCCTGCGCATACATCGCCTTGACCGACGCCTCATCCGTCACATCGGCCTGCACGACGCGGATGGCCGGATGGCGGGCGGCGGTGGCGGCAAGGGCGTCCAACCGGCGGCCCGAGATTACCACCTCGGCCCCCGCCTGTGCAAAAGCCAGCGCAAGGGCGGCCCCCGCGCCGGACCCTCCACCCGTGACCAGTGCTCGTTTGCCTGTTAGTGTCATACCCGGATCGCCGCCTCTTGCCGTTCGCGCAGGCGCATCATCAGATCGCGGCCTCCCCGGTAGGGGGCGGGCCAGTCGGTGCCGCTGTCGCCTTGTTCCACGGCAGCATGCAACGTCCAGTAGGGGTCGGCCAAGTGCATCCGGGCAAGGCAGACCAGATCGGCGCGGCCTGCCATCAGGATGCCATTCACCTGATCCCAGTCGCTGATATTGCCGACGGTCATGGTGGGGATGCCGGCCTCGTTGCGGATACGGTCACTGAACGGGGTCTGGAACATGCGGCCATAGATGGGCTTTTCCGCCGGATCGGTCTGGCCCGAGGAGACGTCGATGATATCGGCCCCGGCGGCGTGGAAGGCGCGCGCGACGTCGACCGCCTCGGCGGGGGTGACGCCGCCATCGATCCAGTCATGCGCGGATATGCGCACCGACATGGGCTTGTCGGCTGGCCACGCTGCGCGCATGGCGGTGAACACCTCCAGCGGATAGCGCAGGCGGTTTTCCAGCGACCCGCCATAGGCATCAGAGCGGGTGTTGGTGATGGGCGAGATGAAGGTGGCCAAGAGATAGCCGTGGGCGGCGTGCATCTCGACCATATCCGCCCCGGCGCGGTGGGCCATTTCGGTTGAGGCGACGAACTGGGCAATCACCGTGTCCATATCGGCGCGGTCCATCGCCTTGGGCGCGGCATTGGCGGCGCGGTACGGGATGGCGCTGGCGGCGATGGTGGGCCAGTTGCCCGCTGCCAAGGGCGCGTCGGTGCCGCCGTCCCACGGCACGCAGGTGCTGCCCTTTCGCCCAGAGTGGCCGATCTGCAGGCACAGTTTGGCGGTGGTTTCCGTGTGGATGAAATCGGCCAGGCGTTTCCATGCGGCCTCATGTTCCGGGGCATAAAGGCCGGGACAGCCTGGAGTGATGCGGCCCTGCGCGGAAACGCAGGTCATTTCGGTGAAGATCAGCCCGGCCCCGCCCTTGGCGCGTTCGGCGTAGTGGACAAAGTGCCAGTCGGAGGGGCAGCCATCGACAGCCTTGTATTGCGCCATGGGCGACAGGACGATGCGGTTTTTCAGCTGCATCCCGCGCAGGGAAAACGGCGCGAACATCGGGCGGCGGCCCTTTTGCCCCCCAGCCTGCTGTTGGAACCAATCTTCTGCCGTTGCCAGCCAAGCCGGGCCACGCAAGCGCAGGTTTTCATGGGAAATGCGCTGGCTGCGGGTCAGCAGGGAATAGGCAAACTGCGGGGGGGGCATGTCGAGGTAACGCTCGACCTGTTCGAACCACTCCAAGGAGTTGCGGGCGGCGGATTGCAGGCGCAGCACCTCGACCCGGCGCTCGGCCTGATAGCGTTCGAAAGCGCCCTGCATCGTGGGTTCGGAATGCAGGTATTCGGCCAGCGCGATGGCACTATCAAAAGCCAGACGGCTGCCGGACCCAATGGAAAAATGCCCGGTGGCGGCCGCATCGCCCATCAGCACGATGTTCTCGTGATACCACGTCTCGCAGATCACCCGCGGGAACTGCATCCAGACGGCTGACCCGCGCAAGTGGGCGGCGTTGGACATCAGGTCATGCCCGCCAAGGTGACGCTCGAATATCTTGCGGCAGGTTTCGACGGTGTCTTCCTTGGACATGGCGGCAAAGCCCCAGCGGTCCCAGGTGTCGGGCAGGCATTCCACGATGAAGGTCGCGGTGTTATCGTCGAACTGGTAGACGTGGGCCCAGACCCAGCCGTGTTCGGTCTTCTCGAAGATGAAGGTGAAGGCGCCGTCGAATTTGGCATGGGTGCCGAGCCAGACGAATTTGCACAACCGGGTGTCGATGTCGGGCTTGAACACCTGTTCATATTCGCGTCGGACCAGCGAATTGATCCCGTCCGTCGCCACCACCAGGTCATAGTCGCGGCGATACTCCTCGGCCGACTTGAACTCGGCCTCAAAGCGCATGTCGACGCCCAGCTCGCGGGCGCGGGCCTGCAGCAGGATCAGCATCTGCTTGCGCCCGATCCCCGCAAAGCCGTGGCCTCCTGACACCGTGCGCACCCCGTCATGGACAACGGCGATATCGTCCCAATAGGCGAAGTGGCTGCGGATGGCATCGGTGGAAACGGGATCATTCTTCTGCATCCGCCCCAGCGCGTCATCCGACAGCACGACACCCCAGCCGAAGGTGTCATTGGCGCGGTTGCGTTCCAGCACCGTCACCTGATGCGACGGGTCGCGCAGCTTCATCGAGATGGCGAAGTAGAGGCCGGCAGGACCACCGCCAAGGCAAAGAACCTTCACAACCCACCTCCCTTGTGCTGATCATGCGGCATCAGGCTGGCACCGGAGGCGATTCATTTCAAGCAAGAAATTTCAATCTTGAAATAATCGCAGGCTCGGGCAAGGTAGGGGCATGGAACACCTGTTGATCGAACCTCAGGACGGCTGGGTCCGGCTGGTGCTGAACCGGCCATCGGCGCGCAATGCGCTGAACACGGCGCTGCTGGCCGAACTGGCGGCCACACTGGACCTGCTTGCGGGTGACAGTGCCTGCCGGGCGGTGTTGCTATGCGGGGCGGACGGGAACTTTGCCGCCGGGGCCGACCTTGCCGAGATTGAAGGCAAGTCCGCCGCCGAGGCCGCCGTTGACCCGCGCAAGGCCCATTGGGCCCGGATCCGCGCCTTTCCCAAGCCCTTGGTGGCCGCGGTCGAAGGCTTTGCCCTGGGTGGCGGGCTGGAACTGGCGCTGATGGCCGATATCATGGTCGTTGGTCCAGATGCCCGGCTTGGTCTGCCGGAGACCAATCTGGGCCTGATCCCCGGTGCCGGGGGCACTCAGCGGCTGACTGCGCTGATCGGGCGGGCGCGGGCCATGCGGATGATCCTGACGGGCGAGATCATCACTGCCGAAACCGCAGAGGACTGGGGGCTGGCCGCCTATCTTGCAGACGCGCCCGGCCCCTTTGCCGCCGATCTGACCGCGCGTCTGGCCACCCGTGCGCCCTTGGCACTGATGGCGGCCAAAGCTGCTGTGATCGCGGCGGCAGAAGCGGCGTTGGATTTCGCAGGCGAACGGGCGGCGTTCGAGACCGTGCTGGACAGTGCCGACAAGACCGAGGGCATTGCCGCCTTTCGCGCCCGCCGCGCGCCGCGCTTTACAGGATCGTAAGATGACGCTGCCTCCGATTGGTGTTGTGGGCCTTGGTGCCATGGGCCTTGGCATCGCGCAGGTCTTTGCCCAAGGTGGCCACCCGGTGCTGGCGTATGATGCCTTTGCCTCCGCCCTTGCCGCCGCAC